>CALEOJ010000020.1 GCA_937910425.1 uncultured candidate division WPS-2 bacterium | reverse complement strand
GGGCCCTGGGTGGGGCCGACGGTGCCGGCGCGGGCTCCGGCTGCGGGTGCGGCGGGGGCGAATAGGACGCTTCCGGCTGCGGCTCGGAGTACGAGCCGTAGGACGGCCCGATGCCGCCGTTGATCATGTTGGCTTGGCGTGCTGCGTCGATGCGCGCCGCCAGGACGCAACCGGGACAGTCGCCGTTCTCATTGCGACAGGTCGCGCAGAGCGGCTTCTTACAGCCTCGGCACGGGGCGACGGACGGAACGGCGTTGTGAAAGAAACAATCCATTGATTTGGATGACCACCTCGCGGTCGGTGAACTCGCACCCAAGGTACTGCGGCGCCGCGGCGAAGGTTTCGTCGTGAACCCGACGTTCCGGCGGCTGCTGCGCGAGGCACGCCCGTACTATCCGCGTCTCGGGGCCGGCTCGCTGTTCGGCGTCCTGGCCGGGGTAGCCCCGCTGACGCTGGCGCAAGTCGCGGTGTACCTGCAAAGCGACGTCCTGGTGCCGAAGCCCCACTGGGACATCCTGCAGCTCGTGATCGCGCTGATCCTGGTCTCGCAGATCGTCGGGAACGCGGCCGCCTACGGGCAAGCGTACCTTACCGCGTTTAGCGGCCAGCGGATGGTCGCACAGTTTCGCCTGCGCATGTTCGACCGGATCGCGCGCATGCCGCTCAGCGAGTTCGACCGCTGGCGGCCCGGCGATCTTCAAGCGCGCATGTCGGCCGACCTCGGGCTGATGACCGACGCGATCTCGATCTCGCTCCCGCAGTTCATCCAAGTCACGGTGACGTTCATCGCGGCCCTTATCTACATCATCTGGCTCGATTGGTTCTTGGCGCTCGTGCTGTTCGTCGCTGCCCCCGTCGTCGGGTTCATCGTGAGCCGGTTCAACGCGCTGATCGTCGGCGGTACCAAACGGGCGCAAGAGCGTATCGCCGATCTCTCCAGCAACCTGATCGAAGTGCTGGCGAACGAACGGATCGTCAAGGCGTTCCGGCGCGAAGATTTCGAGCGCGATCGCTTCGCCGCCGCCAACGAGCGGTATTTCGGCGCGTACATGAAGGTCACGCAGTTCAGTCAGACGCAGACGCCGGTGCTGGCGACCGTGATCATGATCGCGCTGTGCGCGGTGATCGCACTGACCGCCCGCGAGGTTTCGGTAGGACGGCTGAGCCCAGCGACGGCCTGGGGGTTCTGGACGGCGACCAGCTTGCTGATCAACCCGATGAACCGGTTCTCGATCTTCTTCGCGGATTTCGCGCGCGCGTTCGTCGGCGCCGCCCGCGTCTTCCAGATCCTCGACCTGCCGATCGAGCCGGACGATCCGGCGGACGCAGTCCCGCTCCCCTCGGTGATCGGCGACGTGCGCTTCGAGCAGGTCACGTTCGCGTACGAGGACGACCGGCCGGTGCTGCTCGACTTCACCGCCGAGATGCTGCACGGCGAAGTCGTTGCGCTCGTCGGTCCCTCCGGCGCGGGCAAGAGCACGATCGTCAACCTCGTTCCGCGCTTCTACGAGCCGCAACGGGGACGGATCACCGTCGACGGCGTCGACATCGCGAACGTGCGGCTCGGCGACCTCCGCAACGCGATCGCGATCGTGCCGCAGGAGACGCAGCTCTTCAACGGCACGATCGCCGACAACATCCGCTACGGCCGCTTGACCGCGAGCGACGACGAGATCGTCGTCGCCGCACAGGAGGCGAACGCCGACGAGTTCGTCCGCCGGCTCTCCGAGGGCTACGACACGATCGTCGGCGAACGCGGGATCCGACTCTCGGGCGGCCAGCGGCAGCGCCTGGCGATCGCGCGCGCGATCCTGCGCGACCCGCGCATCCTGATCCTCGACGAAGCGACCAGCGCGCTCGACTCCTACTCGGAGGCGCTGATCGAAGACGCGCTCGACCGCCTGCTCCCGGGCCGCACGACGCTGATCATCGCGCACCGCCTCTCGACGATCCGCCGCGCCACCAAGATCCTCTACATCGAAGGCGGCCGCGTCCGCGAGACCGGCACCCACGACGACCTGATCGCGGCCGGCGGCCCGTACGCCGACCTCCACGCCGCCCAGTTCGCCCGCTGAAGGTCGAGCACGGCCCGCCGGGTCCAGCGTACGTTTCGGCCAATTTCGTCGCGTCGCTTCGGGACGCAGAATGCAACTGGATTGAAAGCATGGTACTGCGCCTTCAAGGCGCCCGCTTCGTCAGCGGATGACAGCCTCGGACGTGCTCATTCGGGGCTGTTACCGTTTTGAATGACCACCCCGACGGTTTGCGCGCGGGCGGGTCGGCTCCGTCGCTTGAAAGTAGTCGCGTCACCCGGCAGGTCGAGCGTTCGCGTCGTACCCGGAACTGGCTCCGCGGTGGTGCGGGGACTAAGGTCGCAGCGCCCGCTTGCCGATGGCCCCTGTGATGGGCGATATCTCATTCGGCCAGACCGTCGGCATGCTCAAGAACGCGATGGATGGTGCCGGCACCACGCACGGCGTCATCGCGAACAACGTCGCGAACGTCAACACGCCCAACTTTCGGCGCTCCGACGTCTCGTTCAAAGAGGCGCTCGCGGCGACCGAAGCGACCCCCGGCGATCCCGACGAGCTGGCCCTGACGACGACGTCCGAGCGGCACTTCGACGCCGACGGAGCGCAAGCGCCCGAACCGTTCTCGGTCAGCACGACCGTCGACTCCGGGACGCAGATGCGCGTCGACGGCTCGAACGTCGACGTCGATCAGGAGATGGCGAAACTCTCGCTCAACTCCTCGTACGCGCAGACGATGGGCCAGCTGCTGCAAAACCAGTACTCTCGCCTGCGCCAGGCGATCCAGAGCTGAGGGCTATGGGCTTTTACACGTCGATCGAAGTCAGCGCGACCGGCCTGTCGGCGGAACGGCTGGCGATGGATACCATCGCGAACAATATCGCGAACGTCAACACGACGCGTACCGCCGAGGGCGGACCGTTCAAGCGGCAGCTCGTCGTCTACGCGCAGAAGAACGAGCCGACCTCGGCGTCGGCCAACGCGTCCGCCGACGCGAACGATCCGCCCCGCTCCAGCGCCGGCGTCGAAGTGGTCGGCGTCGTCAACGACCAGGGTCCCGACCGGCTCATCTACGATCCGAGCCATCCCGACGCCGACGCGAACGGCTACGTTCACATGCCCAACGTCGACGTGGTGAAGGAGATGGTCGACATGATGGCCGCCTCCCGGGCCTACGAGGCGAACGTGACCGCGATCCAGGAAGCGCGCGCGATGGGCACCGCGACGCTCGGACTGCTGAAAGCCTGATGGACTACGGCAGCGCGATCTCCAAGGTGATCCCGGGGACGTTCGTCCCCGACATCGGCGCCGCCACGAGCCTCGACGAGCGCCCGAACGTCAGCCCGATCCCGGGCGCCGGTGAGGTGCAGGGTCCCTCGTTCAAGGACACCGTCAAGTCGATGCTGACCGACGTGAACGACAAGATCAACCTCTCGGACCAGGCGACCCGCGACCTCGCCGACGGCAAGACCAACAACCTGCAGAAAGTCGTCACCTCGGTCGAAGAGGCGAACCTCGCCCTCAACTTCACGATGGCGATGCGCTCGAAGCTCCTCGAGGCGTACACCGAGATCTCGAGGATGCAGGTCTAGGCGGACCCCGCCGCCCGCGGCGGGTATATCGCGGGCAATGGGGACGCAGGGCTTGCTCGGCGGGCGCTATCGGCTCGACCACGTGGCCGGGCACGGCGGCGCCGCGACGGTGTTCTCGGCGCACGACACGGTCCTCGACCGGACCGTCGCGATCAAGCTGCTGCAACGGCGCCATGACGAGACCGGCGTGCTCCACCAGCGCTTCGAGCGCGAGGCGCGGGCCGAGGCGAAGATCGTTCACCCCAACGTCGTCTCCGTCCACGACATCGGCGAGACCGAGGACGGGCGGCCGTACATCGTCATGGACTACGTCGACGGCCGCTCCCTCCAAGAGATCATCGCCGAAGACGGACCGCTGAGCTCGGAGCGCGTCGCGATCGTGGGGATGGGGATCGCGCGCGCACTCGCCGCGGCGCACGCGCTGGGTATCGTCCACCGCGACGTCAAGCCGGCCAACGTCATCATCGACGGACAGGGGATCCCGCACCTGATGGACTTCGGGTTGGCGCGCGAGCTCTTCGACGCGGACCCCGGTGTGACGGCACCCGGCGTGCTGGTCGGCACCGCCTCCTACGTCGCCCCCGAGCAGGCGCGTTATGGAACCGCGAGCCCGGCCTCCGACCTCTACTCGCTCGGCGGCGTGCTGTACCACGCGCTGGCCGGCGAGCCGCCATTCGTCGGCGGCGGCGCGCTCGACGTCGCCTTGCGGCGCTTCGAGCAAGAACCCGAGGAGCTGCGCGCGCGCGTTCCGGCAGCCGATGCGGACCTCGCGGCGCTGATCCACGCGCTGCTCGCGCGCGATCCGGTCGAACGGCCGTGGGATGCCTCGGCGGTCGCCGAACGGCTCGGCGACATCGGCGCACGGCTGCGCGCGACGCGCACCGCCGGCGAGTCGCAAGCGCCGCTCTAAGCCGCGTTCGGCGCTCGCGCTAAAGTCCGGCGGCGCGTCCGCCGAACAACCATGGGAAGCGGCCGGACAACCCTCGCACGGTTGGGGTCGCTGCGGGTCCCGATCGATTGACGGACCCGCGTTCGCCGTCGCTGTCACAGTGACGGAATCTCGTGCGGAGGGTTTTTTACTTTGGTCCGTGGCATGTACACGGCGGCGTCCGGAGCGCTCGTCGCACAGTCGGCGGTCGACACGATCGCGAACAACCTCGCGAACGTCAACACGACCGGCTTCAAACGTGCCGTGCTCCAAGTGCAGGCACAGCCGCAGACCGATCTCTACCGGTTCCAGACGGATCCCGGTACGAGCGGAAGCGCGCGCACCGCGGGCGTTCCCGTCCAGGTCGCGATCGGCGCGCTCGGCAGCGGCGCGCAGATCTACGATACCCCGGCGGACTTTGCGCAAGGCGCGATCGCGGCGACCGGCAACGATCTCGACGTCGCGCTCTCCGGCCCCGGCTTCTTCGCGATCCGCGCCGGGAACAACGCCGTGCGCTACACGCGCGACGGCGAGTTCGTGCGCGACCAGAACGGTCAGCTGACCGCGCAGAACGGCGACCGCGTCCTCAACGCCGCCGGCAATCCCATCGTGCTGCCGACCAGCGGCAAGATCGAGATCGGGCGCGATGGGACGATCAGCGTCGCCGGCCAGAGCTATGACAAGCTGGGCGTCGTCGAGTTCGCCAATCCGGTGAACCTGCGTCCCGAGGGCTCGAACCGGTTCGTCGACGCCGGCGCGGGCGCGCGCACCGCCACGAATACGACCGCGCTGCAAGGCTCGCTCGAGAAAAGCAACGCCGACGTCGTCCGCTCGATGGTCGATCTTATCACCAACGAGCGCTGGTTCGACGCCAACCAAAAATCGATCCAAACCCAAGACGACGCGGTCGCGCTGGCGGTGCAGACCGTCGGCCGGACCTCGTAGGAGCGACCACCACCATGATGAGAGCGCTGTACACCGCTGCGACGGGGATGATCGCCCAGCAGTACAACATCGACACGATCAGCAACAACTTGGCGAACGTGAACACCACCGGCTTCCGCAAGAACGAAGCGCGGTTCCAGGATCTGATCTATCAGAACCTGCGCGCGCCCGGCACGCCGGTCGGTCCGTCGGTGGTCCCGGTCGGTCAGGACGTCGGTCTCGGCGTGAAAGTCGGGGCGTCGGAGAAGACGTTCACGCAAGGCACGCTGCAGCAGACGTCCAACCCGCTCGACATCGCGATCGAGGGCGACGGCTTCTTCCAGGTCACGCTGCCGGACGGCACCGCGGCGTACACGCGCGACGGCTCGTTCAAGCGCGACGCGAACGGTTCCATCGTCACCGCCGACGGCTACTTCCTGAACCCGCAGATCACCATCCCGGCAAACGCGAACGCGGTGCAGGTCGGCGCGGACGGAACGGTCACCGCGCAGATTCCCGGCCAGCAACAGCCGCAGCAGCTGGGGCAGATCAACCTCGTGCGCTTCACCAACGTCGCCGGTCTCGCGCCGAAGGGCCAGAACCTCTTCACGCAGACCGGCGCGTCCGGTGCGCCGACGCTCTCGCAGCCCGGTCTCAACGGCACGGGGACGCTGCAAGGCGGCTACCTCGAGGCGAGCAACGTCTCGGTCGTCGAGGAGATCGTGAACATGATCACCGCGCAGCGCGCGTACGAAGCGAACTCGAAGGCGATCACGACCGCCGACGAGATGCTGCAAACCGCGGTCCAGACGAAGCGCTGATGCGCATGCGCCGCGTGTCCTTGTTTGCGGCCGCGACGGTCTGTGCGCTTTGCGCACAGCTTGGTGTTCCCGTGGCCGCGAATGCGGACGCGGGAACTCAGCAAACACATCAAGTCATCGCGGGTTCGCGCGTGGCGGCGGTCGCCGACAAGATCGCGCACGGGTTCGTCAACGGACCCGACCGGTCCATCGCGGCCGCGTATCAGGTCGCCGACCAGGCTTTGCCGGCCGGAGAGGTGCAGATCGCGCCGGCCGGCGCGCCGTTCGTCTCGCCGACGTACGTCGGCGTTCCGATCGCGATCCGCATCGACGGCAAGCTCGCCCGCACCGTGGTCGCCGGCTATCGCGTCACCTCCTACGTGCGCACCGCGGTCGCCGCGCGCGACCTCGCGCCCGGCGCCGTGCTGAGCGATACCGACCTCGCGATCGCGCGGGTCGCAGCGAACGGCCGCCCCGCGGTCGGCGTCGAGGTTCTCGTCGGGCGCAGGCTCAGCAGCGCGACCGCGAAAGGCGCGGCGCTCTACGTCGAGCAGACAGTCCCCGACACGGTCGTCAAGGCGGGCCAGGCCGCGATCCTCGTAATCCACGACGGCGTCGTCGCGCTGATGGCCGACGTCGTCGCTCGCACCGGCGGCGCGGTCGGCGATACGGTGACCGTCGTCAACCCGCAGACGCAGAAGGCGATCGCCGCGATCGTCACCGGTCCGAAC
>CALEOJ010000019.1 GCA_937910425.1 uncultured candidate division WPS-2 bacterium | reverse complement strand
TGCCGCGCGTCGAGCGCGCGACGGCGCGCGACGGCCACGCTGCGGGCTTGGTCCGGTGGTTCATCTCAGCCGCATTTCGGTGCAATAGATTCCTTCGTCTGGGCGCGGCTGCCACTGCAGGCGCTTCGAGGTGGCGTAGAGGTCCTCGTACTGGAACAGGAAGAGCCACGGCGCATCGTCGTGCACGATCCGCAGCGCCTTCGCGTAGAGCGCTTTGCGCTTGGTGGGATCGAGCTCGTAGCGCGCCGCGTCGACGAGCTTGTCGACCGCGGGATTCGCGTACGTCGACGACACGGCGTCGGAGACGAGCTGCGACGAAAGCGTGTTGTCGGCGTCGTAGGTGATGTTGCCCCAGCCCAGCATGTACATCGGCGAGAGCGCGCGCCTCAGCGCTTGCGAATAGTAGCTCACCCACTCCTGCGTGCGCACGTCGACATGGACGCCGGCCGCCTGCAACTGGCCGCCGATCGCGAGCGCGATCTCCTTGTCGCCGTTGTAGCGCCCCTGCGGCGCAAAGAGCGTGAGCGAGAGGCCCTTGCCGTCGGGATACCCGGCTTTGGCGAGCAGCGCCTTGGCCTTGGCTGCATCGTGCCGGTACGGCACGAGGCTAGGATCGTACCCGAAGAAGTTCGGCGGGATCGGTTCGCCGAGCTCGTAGGCGCGGCCGCCGAGCACGGCTTTGATGATCGCCGGGACGTCGATCGCATAGTTCAACGCTTGCCGTACGAGGACGTTCTGCTGCGGCCCCGGCTGGAGCGTGTTGAACGCGATGTAGAGGACGCGCACGCTCTTGGCGCTCGCCATGCGCGTGTTCGTCCCGCCAGCGAGCAGCGTCGCGTACTGGAACGGGACGTTGGTGATCAGGTCGGTCGCGCCGGTGCGCAGGGCGGAGACGCGTGTCCCGCCCTCCGGGATCGGTTTGAAGACGACGTGCGCGATCGCCGGCGCGCCGCCCCAGTACTTGGGGTTCGCGTCGAGCTCGAGCGCGTCGTCGCGGTGCCACGAGCGCAGCACGTACGGTCCGCTGCCCACCGGGTGCTCCTGCACGTACGCATCGCCGTGCTCTTGCCAGAACTTTCCGTCGGCGATGAACACCGGCCGGGTGATCGTCGGCGGCAGCGGCGTCGGGCGCTTCGTCACGAACCGGACGGTGTACGGATCGGGCGTTTCGACGCGCGCGACGGTGTCGACGCGCGGGAGCTGCTGCGACTTGTACCCCGGATCGAGGATCTTCTCGACGCTGAACTTGACGTCGGCGCTGGTGAACGGGTCGCCGTTCGAGAACGTCACGCCGCGCCGCAGCGCGAACTCCCACACCGTCGGGGCGATCCGCTTCCACGAGACGGCGAGCTGCGGGAGCAGCGCGGAACCGTCGGGCGAGCGGCGGGCGAGGGTGTCGAAGATCTGCGCCTGGACGTTGGTGTCGGTCGTGACCGAGGCCTTGAGCGGGTCGAGCGTGCTGACGTCGACGCCCTGCGTGATCGTCACGGTCGCCGGATCGGCGGCGCGTACGGGGGTACCGGAGACGGCCGGTGCGAGCATGGCGAAGGCGAGTGCGGCCAGGAGGGACCGGCGACGTGTCATAGCGTTCCTTGCGCGGTGGTCGGGACGGGGACGGTCGCGCTTCGCCTTCCGGTTGCAGGGGCCATCCCCGCGCCGCCGTAAGCGCGCACGATGAAGCGCGCCACCGCCCTCCTCTTCGGCGCCGTCCTGGCGCTCTCGACCCCCGCGCCGCTGCGGGCGGCGGACACGACGGTCACCATCTCGCAAGGCGTCGACGCCGACACGCTCAACCCGCTTGCGACGACGATCACGCCGACGTTCAACGTCGTGCAGCACTTCTACGAGCGGCTCGCCGATTTCGGCGCACATCCCGGCGAGTACGAGCCGCGGCTGGCAGTTTCGTGGAAGCGGATCAATCCGACGACCGAGGAGTACACACTGCGCCGCGGCGTGACGTTCTCGAACGGGGACCCGTTCACCAGCGCCGATGTGCGGTTCACCGTCGACTGGATCAAGAACAAGGCGAACGCCTCGGAACAAACGCCGTACGTACGCGACATCGATCGCGTCGAAACGCCCGATCCGTACACGGTGCGCTTCAGCTCGAAGGTGCCGACCGCGATCCCGCCCGGGCTGCAGAACCCGCTGTTCATCGTCGACGCCAAGTACTTCCAGGAAAAAGGGAACGCGTATGTCGCCGTGCACCCGGTCGGCACCGGCGCGTACGTTCTGCGCGAGTGGAAGCGCGACGACCAGCTCGTGATGGACGCCAATCCGAAGTGGTGGAACGGCCGCCCGAAGGTGGATCACGTCGTCTTCAAGCCGATCCCCGAAGCCGGCTCGCGCGTCGCGGCGCTGCGCACCGGTGCGACCGATCTGATCACCAACGTGCCGCCGCAGTACTACATCCAGATCGTCGGTGGCCAGAACACGAAGCTGGTGAGCACGCGGAGTGGGCGGCAGCTCTTCATGGCGTTCAATACGCTGCAGCCGGGACCGCAGCAGAACAAGCTCGTGCGACAGGCGATCAACTACGCCGTCGACGTCCCCGCGATCGTGAAGAACGTGCTGGGTGGGCGCGGCTACGAGCTCTCTTCACCAATACCGCCGAACTACTTCGGCTACGACCCGTCGGTGCCGGGTTACAAGCACGACCTCGCGAAAGCGAAGGCGCTGCTCGCCAAAGCCGGTTATCCCGACGGGAAGGGGATCTCGCTGACCGTGAACGCGCCGATCGGGCGCTACAACCGCGACCGCGAGGTCGCCGAGGCCGTCGCCGGCCAGCTCCAGGCGGTCGGCATTCAGGCGACCGTGAAAGCGCAAGAGTGGGTGACGTATTCGAACCTCGTCGGACGGCGCGGGCTCACGCCGCTTTACGAGCTGGGATGGAATCAGCCGTCGGCCGATGCCGACGGCGTGATCACTGCGCTGTTCACCTCGACCTCGCCGCTCTCGACCTACAGCAATCCCGAGATCGACCGGCTCGCCGACGAGGCCCGCGGTGAGCTCGATCCGGTGAAGCGCAAGGCGCTCTACAAACGGATCGCGACGATCCTGAACGACGACGCGGCGTGGATCGTGCTGTTCCAGTACGAAGACCTCTACGCGACCTCGAAGCGTCTGCATTGGCTGCCGCGCGGCGACGAGTTCATCCGCGCCTACGAAATGTCGGCCGGCTAGCGCTTGCCGCGATACTCGACATTCGGCCGAGAGGAGCTTAGGTACGTGGGTCGTATGGCCCCGCGCATGCGCGTAAAGGGTGTCGGCTTCATCATATTGAGCGTTCTTTTGCTCGTCCCGGCGGGGCCGGTTCCGGCCGCCGACAGCACGGTGACGATCTCGCAAGGGGTCGACGCCGACACGCTCAACCCGCTCGCGACGACGATCACCCCGACGTTCAACGTGGTCGGGCACATCTACGAGCGGCTGGCGGACTTCGGCGCGAGCGCCGGGCAGTACGACCCGAAACTGGCGGTCTCGTGGAAGCGCGTCAACCCGACGACCGAGGAATACAAGCTCCGCCGCGGGGTGACGTTCTCGAACGGTGACCCGTTCACCAGCGCCGACGTGAAGTTCTCCGTCGAGTGGATCAAGGACAAGGCGAACGCTTCCGGCCAGACGCCGTACGTCCGCTTCATCGACCGCGTCGAGACGCCGGACGCGTACACGGTCCGGTTCGTCTCGGTGGCGCCGACCGCGATCGAGCTCGGTCTCCCGCAGCCGATCTACATCGTTGACGCGAAATACTTCCGCGAGAAGGGGAACGCGTACGTCGCCGACCACCCGGTCGGGACCGGCCCGTACGTGCTCCGTGAGTGGCACCGTGACGACCAGCTGGTGATGGACGCCAACCCGAAGTGGTGGGGCGGGCATGTCGCGTTCGAGCACGCTGTGTTCAAGCCGATTCCGGAGGCGGGCGCGCGCGTCGCTGCGCTGCGAACCGGTGGCACGGATCTGATCACCAACGTCCCGTACCAGTTTCAGATTCAGCTCACCGGCGGCCAGAACACGAAGCTCGTCAGCACGCGCAGCTACCGCCAGCTGTTCATCGCGTTCAACACCCTTCAGCCTGGCCCGCAGCAGAATAAGCTCGTCCGCCAGGCGATCAACTACGCGGTCGACGTTCCCGCGATCGTCAAGAACGTGCTCGGCGGGCGCGGCTACGAGCTCAGCTCGCCGATCCCGTCGAACTACGTCGGCTACGACGCGAGCGTGCCCGGCTACAAGCACGACGTTGCCAAGGCGAAGGAGCTGCTGGCGCGCGCCGGCTACCCCGACGGAAAGGGGTTGACGCTCACGCTGAACGCGCCGACCGGGCGCTACAACCGCGACAAGGAGATCGCCGAAGCCGTCGCCGGTCAACTGCAAGCGGTCGGGATTCAGACGACGGTGAAGCCGCAGGAATGGGTCGCGTATTACGCGCAGGTCGCGCGCCGCTCCGAGTCACCGCTCTACGAGCTCGGCTGGAACGTCGGGAACGCGGACGCCGACGGTGTCATCTCGGCGCTGTTTTTGTCGACGGCGCCGCTGTCGTGCTACAACAACCCCGAGATCGACCGGCTGGACGTACTGGCCGGCCGCGAAATCGTTCCCGCCAAGCGCAAGGCGCTATTCAAACAGATCGCGACGATCCTGCACGAGGACGCTCCCTGGATCGTGCTGTTCCAATACGAAGACCTGTATGCGACGTCGAAGCGCGTGCGCTGGCAGCCGCGGCCCGACGAAGCGATCCGCGCGTACGAGATGACGCCAGGCTGATGTCTCCGTAACGTGCTCACCTACCTTACGCGCCGCGCGTTCGGAGCGTTGTGGGCACTGATCGGCGTCACCAGCGTCGTATTCATCATCCTGCACCTGACCGGCGATCCGACCAGCGTCATGATGCCGCCGGAAGCGACGCAGGCCGAAATGGACGCGTTTCGCCACGAGCAAGGCTTCGATCGTCCGCTCATCGTGCAGTTCGCGACGTTCGCGCTCGCCGCCGCGCACGGCGATCTCGGCCTTTCGCTGCGCCACCAAGAGCCCGCGATGGGGCTCGCGCTCGAGCGACTCCCGGCGACGGCCCTACTCGGCGGCAGCGCATTTCTCATCGTGCTGCTGGTCGGTGTTCCGGCCGGCATCCTGTCCGCGCTGCGGCCGCGCACGTGGATCGACTACGCGGCGCGCGTCGTTGCGCTGATCGGTCAGAGCGCGCCGACGTATTGGATCGGGTTGATGCTGATCCTGCTCTTCGCGGTGCGGCTCGGCTGGGCGCCGGCGAGCGGGATCGGCGGCTGGCGCAACCTCGTTCTGCCGGCGGCGACGCTCGGATTCTTCTCGACGGCAAAGCTGATGCGCTTGACGCGCGCCTCGATGCTGGAGATCCTCGGCGCGGACTACATGCGCACCGCGCGCGCGAAGGGGTTGACCGCGGTGCGGGTCGCGCTCGGTCACGGGCTGCGCAACGCCTGGCTGCCGATCGTGACGCAGCTCGGCGTCGAACTCGGAGGATTGCTCTCCGGGGCGATCATCACCGAGACCGTGTTCGCGTGGCCGGGCGTCGGCCGGCTCGCCGTGCAGGCGGTGTTCGAGCGTGACTTCCCGGTCGTGGAGTCGGTCGTGCTGATCGCGGCGACGCTCTTCGTCCTGCTGAACCTTGCGGTCGACCTGCTGTACGCGGTGATCGATCCGCGCATCCGGTACGCGTAGTGGCCACCGCCTTCGCCGGCGTCGCACCGCCGCGTGACGACGAGTTCGCTCAGGCCAGCGTGCACGTGGCGGCGCTGCGCCGGCTCGCGCGCGACCCGGCGGCGGTGATCGGCGCGGCGATCGTCGCGGTCGTCGCGGTGTGCGCGATCTTCGCGCCGCTCATCACCCGCGTCGATCCGAACGCGCAGGATCTGACCGCGACGCTGATCCCGCCGATGTGGATCGCGGGCGGGAACCACGCGCACGTCCTCGGCACCGACAACCTCGGGCGCGACCTGCTGACGCGAATCATCTGGGGTTCCCGCGTATCCGCCATCGTCGGCCTCTCCGTGGTGGCGATCGGCGGGACGATCGGCGTGACGGCGGGACTCGTCGCCGGATATCGTCGCGGCTGGGTCGATGCCGTCATCGCGCGCATCACCGACGTGCAGCTCGCGTTTCCGCTGGTGCTGCTGGCGGTCGCGATCGTAGCGGTCGTCGGCCCGGGTCTTTTGACGGTGATCGCGGCGATCGGGCTGACCTCGTGGGTGCAGTACGTCCGCGTCGTGCGCGCCGAGACGATGAGCCTGCGCGAGCGCGAGTTCGTCGCCGCCGCCGAAGCGGCGGGCGCGACCTCGCGACGCATCATCGCGCGCCATCTGCTGCCGAACGTCGGGTCGGCGGTGATCGTACTCGGCACGTTCGAGATCGCGCGCGCGATCGTGTTCGAATCTTCGCTCTCGTTCCTGGGTCTGGGCGTCCCGCCGACGACCCCGTCGTGGGGCGGGATGCTCGCCGACGGCCGGCAGTATCTCGACACCGCCTGGTGGACCGCGCTCTTCCCCGGCCTCGCGATCATGGTCGCAGTGATGGGCGTGAACCTGCTCGGCGACGGCCTCCGCGACGCGCTCGACCCGGCGGCGGTTAACTAGAGAGCGGCGCGTCGTCGAGCAGCGGCGAATGGAACCCCGTGGACCCGTTGATCATCACGGTGGCGCCGGTCGGCGGCGAAGTCATGCCGGACCAGACGCCGTATCTGCCGGTTACCCCCGCGCAGCTCGGTGCGACGGCGCGCGCGATCCGGGCGGCCGGGGCGAGCATCGTCCACGTGCACTGCCGCAACGACGACGGGTCGAACACGCACGACGTGGAGCGCTTCCGCCAGGCGTACGAGGCAATTCGCGAAGCGAGCGATCTGATCATCCAGTTCTCGACCGGCGGCGCGATCGGGATGACGCCGGCCGAGCGGGCCGCGCCGCTCGCGCTGCGGCCGGAGATGGCGACGCTCACCTGCGGCAGCGTCAACTTCGGCGACGACATCTTCGAGAACAGCTTTCCGATCATGCGCGGGATCGCCGCGAAGATCGCCGAGCACGGCGTCACCCCCGAGCTCGAGATCTTTGATCTGGGCCACCTCTCCAACGCGAAGCGGCTGGCCAGCGAAGGCGCGATCCGGCTGCCGGCCCACGTCGACTTCGTGCTCGGCGTTCCGGGCGCGCTGGAAGCGTCGGTCGAGCACCTCGTCGACTGCGTGCGCGCTCTGCCGCCGGGCTGCACCTGGACGGTCGCCGGGATCGGCCGGATGCAATTGACGCTCGCCGCGGTCGCGGTCGCGATGGGCGGGCACGTCCGGGTGGGCCTCGAGGACAACCTTTACTACAGCAAGGGTAGGCTCGCGACGAACGAGGAGCTGGTCGCTCGCGTCGTGCGGATCGCCGAGGAGCTGGGCCGCCCGGTGGCGACCCCGAGCCAGGCGAGGGATCTCCTGGGAATACGATCCCTGTCCGCAGCATAGGCGAACCCACTAGGAGACGGCGCGGGCAGGCCGGAACTGGCGTCGGTTCGCCCCCGGGGAGGTTCCTCTGCTCACGTACGTCGTCCGCCGGACTTTCCAGAACATCCCGCTGTTGCTGCTGGTCTCGGTCGTGCTCTTCTCGATCCTCCAGGCGGCGCCGGGCGGCCCGCTGACGCCGTACCTGCAGAACCCGCATATCACCCAAGCCGACATCGAGCGCTTGCGGCACAACCTCGGGCTCGATCAGCCGGTGTACGTGCAGTATTTCAAGTGGCTGTGGCAGGTCGTGAGGGGCGACTTCGGCTGGTCGACGTCCAACTCGGAGCCGGTGATCCAAGCGATTCTCGACCGCATGCCCGCGACGCTGGAGCTGATGGGCTGCGCGTTCAGCGTGTCGATCGTCGTCGGCGTCGTGTTCGGAATCGTCAGCGCCGTCCGCCAGTACTCGTGGCTGGACTACCTGATCACGACGTTCGCGTTCTTCGGGCAGTCGATGCCCGTGTTCTGGTTCGCGCTGATGCTGCAGCTCGCGTTCTCGGTCGTCGGGGTCACGGCGTTCGGCTACCACTTCTCGCTGCCGTCGGCCGGGATCTCGAGCCTGGACACCTTCGACCTCGGGGACCGCTTGCAGCATCTCGTTTTGCCGGTGATCGTGCTCTCGCTGGCCTTCATCGCGCAGTACAGCCGGTTCATGCGCAGCTCGATGCTCGAAGTGCTCCGCACCGACTACATGCGGACGGCGGCCGCGAAGGGCGTCTCGCATACCGCCGTCATCCTCAAGCACGGGCTCAAGAACGCGCTGATCCCGCTGGTGACGATCATCGCGCTGACCCTGCCGGGGTTGTTCGCGGGCGCGATCATCACCGAGACGATCTTCGCCTGGCCGGGCATGGGACGGCTGTTCTACAACGCGCTGGGTCAGTTCGACTTCGCCGTGCTGATGGGCTACATGATGCTGGTCTCGTTCCTGGTGATCTTCTGCAACCTGCTCGCCGACCTCTGTTACGCGTGGCTCGACCCGCGCGTGAAGTACACGTAGCATGGCCGCATCGGTTCCGTTCACTCCGGCCGTCGCGGCCGCCGACGACGTCGCCCCGTCGCGCAACACCGTTTGGCGGCGCTTCCGGCGCCACAAGCCCGCGCTCGTCGGTGGGATCATCATCGTGCTGATGGGGCTGGTGGCGATCACCGCCAACCTGATCACGCCGGCCGACCCCAACTTCATCGACCAGGTCAACTGGCAGGGCTATCCGCTCGCGCCCGGCGTCGCCGGCCACTTGCTGGGCACCGACGAGAACGGGCGCGACCTGCTCGCGCGACTGATGTTCGGAGCACGCATCTCGCTGACCGTCGCGCTGTTCGCGGTGATCATGGAGATCTCGATCGGTACGTTCCTCGGCGCGATCTCGGGCTACTACGGCGGCTGGATCGACTTCGTGATCATGCGCACGACCGACGTCGTGCTCTCGATCCCGCTGCTGCCGCTGTTGCTCGTGATCACCGCGATCGTCGCCGGCACTTCGAACAAGGCGTCACTCAACTTCGGCGTGATCGTCCTGATCATCGGCGGCCTCTCGTGGCCGGCGGTGGCTCGGCTCGTGCGCGCCTCGTTCCTCTCGCTGCGCGAGCGCGAGTTCGCCGAGGCGGCGAAGGCGCTCGGCAACCGCGACGGCCGCATCATTTTCCGGCATTTGCTGCCGAACGCAATGGCACCGATCATCGTGCAGGCGACGCTCGAGGTGGCGAACGTCATCATCTTGGAGTCGACACTCTCGTTCCTCGGCTTCGGGATCCAGCCGCCGACGGCGTCGTGGGGCAACATGCTCGCCAACGCGCAGTCGAACATCACGGTCGCGCCATGGGCTGCGATCTTCCCCGGCCTCTGCATCCTGATCACGGTCCTCGCCATCAACTACCTCGGCGACGGACTGCGGGACGCGCTCGACCCGAACACCTAATCGCCGGGCCGTCCCTTCAGCGAGGGGCGAGCCGGCGCTTTAGGAGGTGCATTGCGGCGTAGGTGATGCCTGCGAGCGTGAGCGGGATCGGGGCGTAGGCGATGCACCAGGCGATCGTGCTCAGGAGCGCGACGACGGTGTCGGCGAGCGCGTTGAGGCCGCTGTGCCAGGCGCCGTCGATGCGCGCGCCCGCGCCCGACTTCACCGGCGTCGGGTTGGGGCGGTCTTCCGCCATTTGGATGCTGATCGTGCTCGTCGCGACGCGGTGAACGTCGTTCTTGTGCTGCGCTTCGAGCTGTTCGATCTGACCGCGGACGTCGCTCAGGTTCTCCTGGACCGTCAGGATGTCGGTGACCTTTCCCCCCTTGTCCATCAAGGTGCGCAGGTCGATCTCTTCGCGGCGCAGGTTGCGCAGCCGCGCTTCTTCGTCGACGATCGTCGCGTCGACGTCTTCGGCTTCGATCGTCCGATTCTGGACGGTGCCGGCAGTGCCGATCCGGTCGAGCGTGCTTTCGAGCCGGTCGGCTGGGACTTCGACGTCGAGTTTCGCATCGTGAACGGCGTCGGCGGTGCGCGGGTTCGAGTCCGCCAGCGAAATGATCTCGCCGCCTGCGCCGCGCACGATGGACTGCACCGCTTTCAGCGACACGTCGACATCGCGGACGAGCAAGTCGAGGTGCGCTTTCTTGGCGAGGCGATGCTGCTTCGCGACGGTCGTTGCGGCGTCGGCCGCGCTCTTCGGCGCCGCCTGCGCCGGGGCGCCGGCCGCGGCGTTCGGGTTCTTGACACGCACCGCGCCCTTCGGCGCTTCAGTCATGCGGAACACGGTGTTGCTCGCAACCTCGGTCGACGCGCCGCTGCCGTTGGTGGCGCGGGTCAGATCTGCTTCGTGCGCGTGGTATGCGGCGACCGCTGCCGCGCCGAAGCCGACCACGAGCGCGGCCGCGGTGGCGTAGCGGGCCGGACCGCCCCACCAGGCGGTGCGCAGCGCCGTGACCGGCGCCGGTGCAGCCGAGATGCGTGCGAGCGCGTCCTCGAGGATGCGCGCGGGCAGCGGCCCCGCCGTCGCGGTGTGTGCCTTCAGCGACGCGCCGAGCCCTTCGAGCTCGCGCAGCTCCGCCGAGCATTCCGCGCAACTCGCGAGCTCGGTCTCGACGCGGGCGCGTTCGGCGGCGTCGAGCGTGCCGTTGGCGTAGAACGGGAGCAGTTCTGCGACGTCGTGCTTCGTCATCCGCGATGCTCCGCCGTTGCGAGCGCGTCGCGCAGCCGCTGCTTTGCGTAGAACGCGCGCGTCTTCACGGTGGCGAGGGGGCAGTCGACGATCTCCGCGATGTCCTTCTGCGAGAACCCTTCGACATACGTCAGTTCGAGGACCGCGCGGTGGTCGGCGCTCAGCCCGGCCAGCGCCTCGTCGAGCCGCTGCCGGTCGTCGGCGCGGAGCGCAGCTTCCTCGGGGCCGATCCCCTCGCTCGCCGCGCCGAGCAGGTCGTCGAGCGGGACGAGCGTCGCCCGCCGCTTGCGCAGCGCGTCGATCGCCTTGTGGTGCGCGATGCCGAACACCCACGTTCGTGCGCGCGAACGGCCGCCGTACTTCCCAGCGCTCCGCCAAACCTCGACCATCACGTCGCTCGTCAACTCCTCAGCCAGCCCGTCGTCGCGTACCAGATCGCGGACGAACCGGTGGACCGCCGGGCCGTGCGCGTGGAAGAACGTCTCGAACGCAACCCGGTCGCGTGCGGTGATCCGCTCCAGCAGGGCCCGGTCGTCGGCGTCGTTCATCGCCCTTCCATACCGCTGCGTCGGGCAAAGGCGGCCCGAGGTTCAGCCGTCGCTCTTCGGCCTGAACTCGAGGGCGAGCGAGTTCATGCAGTAGCGCTGCCCGGTGGGCTTCGGCCCGTCGTCGAAGACGTGGCCCAGGTGCGAGCCGCAGTGCGCGCAGCGCGCCTCGGTCCGCAGCATCCCATGCGAGCGGTCCTCGACGAGTTCCACGTTGGCGCGGTCCTCCGGCGCCCAAAAGCTCGGCCAGCCGCTCCCGCTCTCGAACTTGGTCGCGGAGGAGAACAGCGCGTTGCCGCACGCGGCGCAGGTGTACGTCCCGTCGGCATGGTTGTGGTAGAACTCGCCGCTGAAGGCGGGCTCCGTCGCGCTGCGGCGCAGCACGGCGTAGCGGTCCGGGGACAGCTCGGCGCGCCACTCGGCGTCGGTCTTCTCGATCTTGTTCACGATCCTGAGAACCCGCGCCGGGCGCCGACGGAGGCACGCGGCCGTGCCCCCCGACAGTGCGCGTCAGGCCGAGCGTCTATGGGGTCGCACGGATGAAGCAGAGCATCTTCACCTTTATCGCCAAGGTCGATCCGGCGCGCCTGAGCGAGCTCGAAGTGTACCTCGCGCAGGTGCGCAAGAACGTCCCGCGCGATCCTGATTTGCCGTTCGCGTCGCTGCCGATGCTGCACTTTGCCAGCTTCGTGATTTTCTACGACGACGCGTTCGGTCCGTATCTCGTCTTCGAGAACAACGTCGACGGAACGCCGCGGGCGTATCTCGAGGCGCTGCTCGACGTCGCCTCGCCCGCGCTGCACCGCATCTACGGCATGTGCTTGGAGTACGACGGCGGCGATGCGGACGACCGCGCGCGGCTGGGTGCGTTCCTGCTGGCCCGTCTCACCTTGCCGCACACCGCCTTTATCGGCGCCGTCGGGCGCAGCGCACAACGTATCAAGGATGATACGCCTCGTCGGGGGCGCGTACTTTTTCGTCCCCGGCCTCAAGGCGCTTCGCTGGCTGGCGACCCTGGGGTGACGCGCCGGCGCGTCGCGCCGGAACAGCCGCCGCAGCGGCCGCTGAACGTCACCGTCTCGCGCTCGATCGCGACCCCGTGCCGCTCGGCGAGCGCGCGGATCGTGCGCGCCGGAACGGCGAAGTCGAGGTCGGCGATCGACCCGCAGGCCGTGCAGCGGAAGTGCGCATGCGGGCGCGCGGCCGGCTCGTACACCGCCGCCGCCTCGCCCGGTACGTCGATCTTCATCACCGCGCCCGCTTCGTGCAACCGGATCAAGGCGCGGTGGACCGTGGCGAACCCGATCCGGGGCTGCAGCGTGCGCGCCCGCACCCACAGTTGCTGCGAGGTGAGGTGGCTCCCCGGGCCGGCCTCGTCGACGACGGCGAGGACGGTCCGGTAGTTCCGGGGCAGTGCGAGATCGTCGCTTGACACGAGGTTTCGGATGGAGTAGCCTCCGTACTCGGAAGTGAAATCGGTTCTCAGTCTCAGTTATACGCGAGAACCGGCTCCCAAAGCAAGTATCGGAGGTTTCTACCTGTGTTAGCGAAGGTCGGTCAGCCCGCCCCGTCGTTCACCCTCGAGTCGACGAAGGACGCGAAGACTCCCAAGGAGCTCGGCAAGAAGATCAGCTTGTCGGACTACCGTGGCAAGTGGCTCATCTTTTTCTTCTATCCGCTCGACTTCACGTTCGTCTGCCCCACCGAGATCACGGCGCTCTCCGACCGCTACGATGAGCTCAAGGATCTCGACGCCGACGTCCTCGGCGCGTCGACCGATAGCGTGCACTCGCACTTCGCGTGGCTGAACACCCCGCGCGAGAAGAACGGGATCGCCGGGACGCGGTACCCGCTCGTCGCCGACTACACCAAGGAAGTCGCGCGCGCGTACGGCGTGCTCAACGAGCAGACCGGTACCGCCCAGCGCGGTCTCTTCATCATCGATCCCGAGGGGACGCTGAAGTACGCGGTCGTCACCGATGACAACGTCGGCCGTTCGGTCGACGAGACGGTCCGGATCCTCGAAGCGCTCCAGACCGGCGGCCTGTGCCCCGCTGAGTGGAAGCCCGGCGCGGAGCTCCTGGTCAAGCCCTAAGATGCCGCTGCGAACCGGAAGCCCGCTCCCCGACCTGGGCGGCGTTTCCACCTGGATCAACGGCGAGCCGAAGGCCGAGGAGCTGGCGGGCAAGCCGCTCCTCGTCCACTTCTGGTCGATCACGTGCTACATCTGCCACAACGTCGCGGAAGAAGTCGCGCGCTGGCAGGCCGAGTACGGCCCGCGCGGCCTCGTCGTGATCGGCATCCACCAGCCGCGCAGCGCCGAGGAGCTCGACGTCGCGAAGGTCGCCGAAGACGCGCGCGGACCGATGGCGATTCACTGGCCGTGCGCGATCGACAACGAGCACACCCTCGTCGGCCGTTTCGAGAACCAGTTCGTCCCGGCGTACTACGTCTTCGACCGCGACCACAAACTGGTTCACCGGCAGGCCGGCGACCGCGGTTTCGAGCGCCTCCACGACAAGATCGGCGAACTCCTCAGCGACAAAGTCCCGGCCTCCTAACTCACCCCTTGCATGGGCCGCTCCGATGGCCTACACTCTCGTGGTTGTCCCCGTCGGCCCAGGCCGCCGGGGAGCAACCCCGTGCGCGAGTGGCGGAATTGGTAGACGCACTAGCTTGAGGGGTTAGCGCCTGTAAGGGCGTGCTGGTTCAAATCCAGTCTCGCGCACCACCCCTTCTCGGCGGCCGCCGCTCTTGCTGGCGGCTTCATTTTGCGGTGGGGCTTGGCGGGCCAGGCAGGAGGGTGCCGGGGCCGGGCGCGGGGCCTGGTTCAGCGTGCGGCGGGGCATCAACGGTAAAATTAGGAGGTCGGGCGAAACTTGGGGCCGTCCCGGCTCGTAGTTTCGGGCGACCGGCGAGAGGACGGGTTTTCATTTTATGTGGTTGACGCGGTTTTCGATTCAGCGCCCGATCATCGTTGCTATGCTCTTCATCGCGCTGGCGGTGTTCGGGCTTATTTCGTATCAGAAGCTGGGTCGCAGCCTCAACCCGAACGTGACCTTCCCGATCGTCATTGTGGTCGCGTCGTACCCTGGCGCGTCGCCGGAAGAGATGGAACGGCTCGTCATCAAGCCGATCGAGGATCAGCTCGACGGAATCGATCATCTCGACCGCGTGACGGCGACGGCGCAGGAAGGTCGGGCCGTGATCGGCGTCCAGTTCAAGCTGGACACGAACCTGGATTTCGCGGCGATCGACGTTCAGCGCAGAGTCGACACCGCCCGCGTCTTCATGCCGACCGATCTGGACCCGCCGGTTGTAGACAAGAGCGCCGGCGATCAGCAGGCGCCGATACTCGAACTCGCGCTGAGCTCGCAGACGCTGTCGGGAACAGCATTGTCCGATCTCGTCGACCAGCGAATCGTTCCCGAGATCAAGCACATTCCCGACGTGCAGAGCATCGATGCACGGGGTGAGGTAAAGCGCGAGTTCCACGTAAACCCCGATCCAAGGCGTCTGATCGCAACGGGGGCGACGCTTCCCGACATTTTCAACGCCGTCAGCGTCAACAATCAGAACTTGCCCGGCGGTCGGCTCGACTCGCCGGCTCAAGAGACGGACGTATCGATCCGCTCGAACATCGTGGCGGCTGCAGATCTCCTGGGGATACCGGTGGCGCCGCTGAACGGCGCGCTGAGAGGGCTGACGATCGGCAACGTCGCGACCGCCGACGACGGTCACGTCGAGCAGCGAATCGTCTCGAAGTACAACGGCGCGCCGACGGTGATCCTCGACGTCAACCGCGTCATTACGTCGGATGAGATCAACTCGACCGCCGTCGCGCGCGCGCAAGTCGCCGAGATCGCCAAGCGATACCCGGCGGTCAAGTTCGAAGAGATCGACGCTCCCGCCGAGTACACGCAGGCCTCGCTCACGGGCGTCCTCCAAAGCCTGTCCGAAGGGATCGTGCTGACGGCTGTCGTGTTGTTGCTCTTCCTGCACGCTTGGCGTAATGCGCTGGTCGTCATGATCGCGATCCCGTCGTCGCTCCTCGCGACGTTCATCGTCATGCGCATGGTGCATTTCACGCTCGATATCGTTTCCTTGATGGCGCTCTCGTTGATCATCGGGATTCTCGTCGACGACTCGATCGTCGTGCTGGAGAACATAACGCGTCACCGGGATTTGGGGCAAAGGCCATTCGACGCTGCAATCAGCGGACGCGGCGAGATCGGGGGCGCCGCCGTGGCGATCACGCTCGTCGACGTCGTGGTCTTTCTCCCGATCGCGTTCCTGAGCGGGATCGTCGGCAAGTACATGGTCGAGTTCGGGATCGTCGTCGTCGTCGCGACCCTCGTGTCGTTGTTGGTTTCGTTTACGCTGACGCCGATGCTTGCAGCGCGCTGGTCGGTGCGCCGCCGGTCGGCCGAGCCGCCGCGCGCCCTAGCGTGGTTCCAATATGGGTTCGACCGATTCACGGTTTGGTATCGCGATGTCGGTCTGGCCTACGTCATCCGCCACCGCTGGCTCACGATCATGGTGTGCGTGCTGCTGGTCGTGAACGCCATCGTGCTCCCCGCCGGGACCTCCGGCATGATCGTGGCGCTGGTGATCGATGGACTTGCCGTCGCGCTGACGCTGCTCTGGCTTCCGCTCTCGCGGCTGGTGTACTCGATCGGGCGACACGTGCCTGATGCGATCGGCCCGCCGCTGAAGAAGTGGGGTCTCATCACCGCGGCAGGCGGCCTCGTCATCGGCATCGCGGGCGGCGGCTTGGCCGTGGCGGGACAGTCAGCCGGCGGCCCGGTCGCCGGAATCGGTCTCGCCGTCTTCGTTCTGGCGCTCCTCGCGATCGGGATCACGCATCTCCTGGTCGATCGGCCGCGCGTCAGCCCCAAGAGCAGCCTCGGGTTCTCGGCCGTCATCGTCGGACTGGCCGGAACCGTTGCACTGCTCATGGTGACGCAACGCGGAATCGAGTCGGAGTTCATCCCATCGACCGAGAGCGGCTCGATCTACATGACGTTGAGTTATCCGACCGGCACGCCGTTGACGAAGACGCAAGCTGCCGCGGATCTCCTCGAGTCGAAGATCATCGCCGTCGATGGCGTGCAAAAAGTTATTACGACGACGGGTACGAAGCCCTCGGGCTTCGGCTCGACGATCGGCGGAAACTACGCGCGCATGTACGCGGGATTAGACAAGTCTCGCCGCCGCGAGACAAACCGCGCCGTGCGCGATCTTCGCAAGCTGGCGACGCTCGTGCCGGGTGCTGACTTCACCGTGGCCGGCGAAGGGGGCGGTGGCGGCGGCGGTAGCCCGATATTCTATACGCTCTCAGGCCCCGAGGACGTGATCCAAAGCGCTGCTGAAAAGCTGGCCACGTTCATCCGGCAAGTGCCCGGGACGGTCAACGTGCAAACCGGCGCCGAAACAGAGGCCGACCGCCTTAACGTCACGATCGATAGCGCCAAGTGCGCCGTCCTTGGGATCGATCCCGGTGCGGCGGCGACTGCCGCGCGAATCGCGATCGGCGGTGCGGTCGCGACGAGAGTACGCACGGCCGGGGGCTTGGTCGACGTGCGGGTGCAGCTTCCCGTGAGGTACCGCAACCACTTCGCCGACGTGCAGAACATCAAGGTGCGAGCCTACGACGGCTCGATGTTCCGCCTTGCCGACGTCGCTTCGTTCAGCTTCGCCAAGGCTCCGGCGAAGATCGAACGGCTCGACAAACAGCGCGTCGTGCGCGTCCTGGCCGGTATCGATCCGGGCGTGACGACCCTCGGCCCGGTGGTCGGCAAGATCAATCAAGCCGTCGCGACGCCGGGCTTTCTCCCCAGCGGCGTTTCGCTGCGCGCCTCCGGCGATTCTCAGTTTTTTGAAGAGACGATGTCGAGCATGGCGATCGCGCTGTTGACCTCGTTCACGCTGGTCTATGTGTTGTTGGTCATCCTGTACGGGTCGTTCTTCACGCCGGCGGTCATCATGCTCTCGGTGCCGGTCGCGATCGTCGGCGCGCTGTTCGGACTCGCCGCGACCCATCAGACGCTGAACCTGTTCTCGATGATCGGCATCATCATGCTGTTCGGGCTGGTCGCGAAGAACGGAATCCTGCTGGTCGACTACGCGAACACCATGCGAAAACGAGGGATGCACACGGTGGATGCGATGCGGGCCGCCGCCGGTACACGGTTGCGCCCGATCGTCATGACAACTGCTGCGATGGTATTCGGCATGCTACCGCTCTCGCTTGGACTTGCCGAGGGCGCGGAGTTCAGGCGTTCGATGGGCACGGTGCTGATCGGCGGACTGATCAGCTCCCTGATTCTCACCCTTTTCCTCGTTCCAGTCGTTTACAGCTGGGTGGTCGGTTGGCTTGAAGTGAGCGGTGATCGCCGCGCGTTACGCCACGAACACGAGGACGACGAGTTCGCGCCGAACCGTGTTCCCGCCGGCGCGATGGGCGACTGAGCGCTCGGCGCTCGCGTGCGTGCGAGCGCAATAACGTCGTGGTACCGAAGCGACCAGTCTGAGAAATTCCTGAGAACGGGTATGGGGACTTTTGGCAACAACGCTTGCGGAGGTCCTCGCACTCGATGCTATCATCACCCACCACACGGAACCTGTCCGCGATCGGCGCGGCGGCACTGCTCACGACGCTGCTCGCGGTCCCCGCGTTCGCAGCCGGGCCGGTCACCGTCCAGCTGAACGGCAACACCCTCAATTTGAACCCGCCGCCGACCGAGCGCGCCGGGCGCGTCTTCGTCCCGCTGCGCGGCGTGTTCGAAAACCTTGGCGCGTCGGTCGTGTACGCCGGGGGCGTGATCAATGCGACCGGCCGCGGCCATAGCGTCTCGCTGCGCATCGGTTCGCAGCAAGCGACCGTCGACGGACAGCAGCAAACCCTCGACGTCGCGCCGTTCATCATCGGCGCGTCGACCTACGTCCCGCTGCGTTTCGTTTCGCAGGCGCTCGGCGCGACCGTGAACTACGACGGTTCGAACAACATCGTCGCGATCTCGGCGAGCGGTGCTTCGACGCTGCAACAGCCGTCCAACCAGACGATCACGCCGGCGCCGAATCCGAACGCCCAAGGCGGTGCGATCACGCTCGGCAACGTCCTCCCCGGGCGCGGTGCATCGGTGAGCGCGCGGCGCCCGACGATCGAGGCCACGTTCGCCGGCGCAACCGCCGAGCCGAACTCCATTCGCATCGCTGTCGACGGAGCCGACGTGACCGGCGACTCGACCCGCTCGCCGCGCGGATTCACGTACGCACCTCGCTCGCCGCTTCAGGCCGGTGAGCACACGGTCCGTGTGACCGGTACCGACACGAACGGTCAATCATTCAACCGCGGCTGGCGGTTCTCGTCCGGAACGTCGACGGCGTTGGCGGGTCAGATCAGTAACGTTCGCCCGGGTGACGGTGCTGTGGTACCGCGCCAGTTCACCATCACCGGACACACGACGCCCGGGGCGCGTGTCAACATCCAGATCGGAGCCGCGAGCGGCGGTTCGAACACGATCGGTGGCCTGATCGGTGCGATCCTCGGCGGCGGCGGAAATCAGGGAAGCACCGCGAGCTTCACCGTCAACGCGGACGGTAACGGCGACTTCAGCCAGCCGGTGAGCATCAACGCTCCGTCCGGCACCCAGCTGGCGATCGCGATCAACGCCACCGACATGCAGACCGGCGCGACCGGCACGCCCGTCCAGGAGCGCGTCACGATCCAGTAACGGCCTCCGGCAGGAGGGCGCGGCGTACTCCGTGTCTCACGGAGTCGCCGTGCCCTCTCGCCTCGCGCTCGTCACCGGTGCCGCAGCCGGGCTCGCCAAGGGCATTGCCGTGCGGCTCGCCGAGCGCGGCGACCGCGTGGCCTTCACCTACCGGCCCGGCGGGACCCCACCCGATGCCACGCTGGCGCTGCTGCGCCCACACGACGACGGCGCCGTCGCCGTGCCGGCAGACTTCGAGCGTTTCGAGGCGGCGGCAGAGGCCGTCCAGGCGGTCGAAGCCGCCCGCGGTCCCGTCGATATCTTGGTCCACGCGGTCGGTCCGATCGTCGTGAAGCGCTTCGCGCGCTGCACGCCCGACGACTACCGCGCGATGATCGACGCCAATCTGGCCTCGGCGGTCGCGCTCGCGTTCGCGCTGCTGCCGGGGATGCGGGAGCGGCGTTACGGCCGGCTCGTCTACTTCGGGATGAACGGCGCGTCGGTGACGCAGCCCGCCCGCGGGATGGCGCTCTACGGCGCGGCCAAAGCCGGCCTGGTGTCGTTCGCGCGCACGCTGGCGCTCGAGGAAGCGGCGCACGGCATCTCGGTCAACGTGATCGAGCCAGGCGATATCCGCGACAAGGACGCCGGGCGAGCGGCGGCCCGCTCGCAGGCGGCGAACAACCCGACGGGCCACGCGGGGTCGTGGGAAGACGTCGCCGCGGCGGTGCTCTTCGCGTCGGCGGAAGAGAACGGGTTCTTGAGCGGAATGGTGCTCGGTGTGAACGGCGGATTGACGGGACCGCACGAGTGAAGTACGCGACCTGGTTCATCGTCGCGTTCGTCACCGTGTCGCGCGGTTTCGCGGCGTGGAAGCTGCCGCTGACCGGCGACGAAGCCTACTATTGGGAGTGGGCGAAGCACCTCGCGCTCGGCTATGCCGACCATCCTCCGATGGTCGCCTACCTGATCTTCCCGGTCGATTGGGTGACAGCGAACCCGCTGTTCGTGCGGCTCGGTTTCCTGATCTGCGGCGTCGTCGCGACGCTCGCCGCCGCCGGTGCCGCGAAGCGGATCACCGGAGACGACCGCGCCGGGATGGTGACGGCGCTCGCGATGACGCTGGCGCCGATGCTCTCGGTCGGCTTCGTGCTCGCAACGCCGGACGGGCCGCTGATGGCCGGTTGGGCACTTTGCCTCTACCTCGTCGTCCGCGCCTCGCAGACGCACGCGCGGCGCGACTACGTGCTGCTCGGCCTGGCGATCGCGTTCGCGCTGCTCTCGAAGATGTTCGCCTGGGCGCTGGTCGCCGGGATCGTCGCATGGTCGTTCGCGCCGGACCGCAAGCGGTTGTGGCGCGAGGGTCTGGCGATCTCGTTCGCGATCGCCGCGGTGCTCTACACTCCGTTTCTCGTGTGGAACGCCGAGCATCAATGGATCGGTTTTTGGTTCACCGTCCTGCAGCGGCACGGCCAGGAACTTTCGTGGTACCGGCCGGTCACGTACCTGCTGGCGAATGCCGGCGCGTACTCGCCCGGCTTATGGATCGCGGCGCTGCTCGTCCTCGTGCGACCGCGCAACGCATTGATCGCATGGACGTCGATCCCGCTCAGCGTGCTGCTGATCCTGCTCAATTTTCACGAACGGGTCGAGCTGCACTGGTTCTTCGGGCCGTACGTCTCGCTGGCGGTGGGGATGGGCGTTGCGTTCGAATCGCTCTCACACCGCGCGCGCGTGCTCTGGGCGACCGCCGGCGCCGTTCCGGCCGCGGTCCTGATCCCGTTCCTCTTTCTCGCCGCCGCGTTCCCCGGGCAACTGTACTCGCAGTTCCGTGCGACCGGCTCGGAGCTGCGCAACAGCGGGCCGTTCGAGATCTTCACCTACTGGCCGCTCGCCCAGGACGTGCGGCGGATGGCGACCGCGAACGAGGCGGTCGTGGTGACCGACGGCTACGGCTTCTCATCGCAGATGGACTTCGAGGCCGGGATCCCGCCGGTCGTGATCGGGTACGCGCCTCAAGGGCAGGAAGCGCGCCGTTGGTACGACGCCGCCATGCAGCCGAAGCGCATCCTCTTCGTCGACAAAGAGGCGCTCGTGCCTGTCCCGGGTCAGCCCAAGACGTATCCCGGCCGGCCGGATTTCCAGCGCCGTCTCGAGATGGCGTGCGGCCGCGTGACGGCGGGACCGAGCCTCGAGTATTCGTACACCGATCCGACGGGCCACTCCGTTCCGGCGCGCACCTATTTTCTCACCTGGTGCGAGCAGCCGCATGCGAACGCGATTCGCATCTTGCGCTGGGAAGACTCGGCGGCGAGCGGGACGTCCTCGCACTAGTGCTGAGCGAACACCGACCTTTCGGGCTGCCGGGAGCGCGTCCGCAGTACGGACCCGACAAGGTCGTCGACGTGCTGCACATCGATCTCCGGCTCCGTCCGGACCTCGAGAAAAAGCGGCTCGAAGCCGTCTGCACGACGAGGGTCCGCGCGATCGAGGACGGCGTCAACCTCCTCGCGCTCGACGCGGTCGACCTCAATGTCGCCTCGGTGGTCCGCGACGACGACCGCCGGCCGCTCGGCTTTCGATCGACGAGCGAGCGGCTCGAGATCGCGATCGAGCCGCCGCTCCGCGCGGGCGACGAGCTCGTGTTCGCGGTGGAGTACGCCGTCGAGAACCCGCGCGGCGGCGTCTACTTCGTCGACCACGAGCCCAAGCACGTGTGGACCCAGTGCCAAGACTCCGGCGCGCGCTCCTGGTTTCCGTGCTTCGACTATCCGGCGGAGAAGCAGACGACCTCGGCGACGGTGATCGTACCGAACGGGTACTTCGCGCTCGCCAACGGCGCGCTCGTCGCGCGCACCGAAGGCCAGACCGAGACGGTGTTCCGCTACGAGCAGGACGTCCCGCACGCCACGTATCTCGTGACGATGGTCGCAGGCCCGTTCAGCGAGATCCGTCAGCCTCACGACCGCGTGCCGGTGTGGTACTACACGTTGCCGGGACGGGAGGCCGACGGTGAGCGCGCGTTCGGGAACACGCCCCGGATGATCGACGTCCTCGAACGCACGATCGGCGTGCCGTACCCGTACGCGCGCTACTCGCAGATCGCGGTCGCCGATTTCATCTTCGGCGGGATGGAGAACACGTCGGCGACGACGCAGACCGATCGCGTCCTGCACGACGAGCGCGCGCACCTCGACTACTCGGCCGACTACCTCGTCTCGCACGAGCTCGCGCACCAGTGGTTCGGCGACCTCGTGACGTGTCGCGACTGGGCGCACGCGTGGCTGAACGAGGGGTTCGCGACGTACTGCGAAGCGATCTGGCTCGAGGCCGATAAAGGCTGGGACGAGTACCTGTACGATATCTACGGCGACGTCCAGCGCTATCTCGAGGAAGACGCGGACCGCTACCGGCGCCCGATCGTGTGCAACTTCTTCCGCGATCCGATCGAGCTCTTCGACCGGCATCTGTACGAGAAGGGCGCTGCGGTGCTCCACATGCTGCGCGGCGAGCTGGGCTGGAGTCGTCTGAAGCGGTCGCTCCAGGGCTACGTCCGCGCAAACGCACAGCGCAATGTCGAGACGATCGACCTGATTCGCGCGATCGAGGCCGAGACCGGCCGCAACACCCGGCAGTTCTTCGACCAGTGGGTCGAGCGAGGCGGCCACCCGCGGATCGAGGTGTCGTACCGCTGGGACGACGATCGCAAGACGGCGCTGGTGACGATCGCGCAGAACCAGACGATCGACGACACGAACCCGGCGTATCTCTTCGATCTCGAGGTCGGATTCGTCGCAGAGCTTCCCGAGGCGATTCGCACGGACTTCGGCGCGGAACCGCTGCCGGGCGAGACGCGCGTCCGCTTGCACGTCGAGCGTGCGCCGCAGACGTTCGCGGTCGCGCTCGAGCGTGCGCCGAACCTCGTGCGCATCGATCCGGAGGCCTGGATACTCTCGGCCTGGACCTCGAAGCTCGGAACGGACGTCCACGCAGCGATCTTGCGCGGCGATCCTTCACCGATCGCCCGCGTTCGCGCTGCGAAGGCACTCGCCAAGGAGGGCGGCCGCGTCGCGCGCGAGACGCTCGCCCACGCGCTGGCGCACGATCCGTTCTGGGGGACGGCCGTCGAGGTCGCCTCGGCGCTCGGCAGCTCTCGCGCGCCGTCGGCGCGCGAGACCCTGCTCGACGGCGTCGGCCACGCACACCCCAAGGTCCGGCGCGCGGTCGCCGATGCGCTCGGGCACTGGCGCGACGAAGGCGTGGCCGACGCCTTGCTCGGCATGCGCGACGATCGCTCGTACTTCGTCGTCGCGGCCGCGCTGCACGCGCTCGGGAAGACGCGTTCGCCGCGCGCGTTCGACGCGCTCGTCCGCGGCATCGCGACCCCGTCGTGGAACGAGACCATCGCGTCCGGTGCCGTGCGCGGCCTCGGCGCGCTGGCGGAAGCGCGCGCGCTGCCCGTCCTGCGGGAAGCGCTGGAGCCGGCGCGGCCCGAGTCGCTTCGGCGTGCCGCGGTTACCGCGATCGGACAGCTCGGGACGCAAGTCGACGCGGTGCGGACCGAGGTTGTCGACGCGATCGAGCGCGCGCTGCGCGATCGCTCGCATCTGGTTCGCGTCGCCGCGTTTGCCGCGGCCAAGCGGCTCGGCGACCGGCGGCTGTTGCCGGCGCTCGACCAGCTCGCGGAGTCGGCGGACGACGCGCGGCTACGCCGCGACGCCGCGGAAGCGGCGATCCGCATCCGCGAAGAGCAGACGAAGCCCGCCGCCGTGGTGGAGCTGCGCGAAGAACTCGACCGGTTGCGCGCGGAGTTCCGGACGCTGCGCGAACGCTTCGACGAGCTCAGCACAGGCTCCGTCGACGAGTCCGGCAGGACGTGATCGTTCGCCGCCGGCTTGCCGCCGCGATCCTCGCGCTCGCGGCGGCGGCCGCGTGCTCGCACCGCACCCCGACTCCGCCCGCGCCGCCCCGGCCGACGTCGATCGTCGCCGCGCCGAGTGCGCCGGCATGGAGCACCGGCGAGCTCGGAACGCTGCAGACGCAGCTGCGCGACGCGCTTCGCGAGTCGGCGCTGGCGACCAGCGGGATCGCGGTGGTCGACGGCGACGGCCGTCCGCTGTTCAGCCGCCGCGAGCAGATCGGAAGAGCGTCGTGTAG
>CALEOJ010000018.1 GCA_937910425.1 uncultured candidate division WPS-2 bacterium | reverse complement strand
CGCGGCTCGCCCAGCTGCGCATCGATCCCGGCGTGCTCCTGGCCGGTGCGGGGGGGCTGGTCGGCGCGCTGCGCAGCGTTCTGGGCGGAACGCTCGCCGGTCTCGTCGACGTCGCGATCCTGATCTTCGCCGCGGTGTGCTTCGCAGCGGAACCGCGCACCTATGTCGGCGGCTTCCTGCGGCTGATCCCGCCACAACGGCGCGCTCGCGTTGACGCTGTGCTCGCCGAGGCCGGCACGACGATCGCGCTCTGGCTTGGCGCGCGCATGATCTCGATGATCACGGTCGGCGTACTGAGCGGCCTCGGCTTGCGCGCGCTGGGCGTCCCAGACGCGGCGGCGCTCGGCGTGCTCGCCGGTCTGTTCGCATTCATCCCGAACGTAGGTCCGATCGCTGCTGGGCTGCCGGCGGTGCTGCTTGCGGCACCGCTCGGCTGGCAGCACGTCATCGGCGTCGTCGTGCTATTCTGGCTCGCACACGCCATCGACGACTTCTTCGTCATCCCGGTCGCCGAGCGGCGGATCGTGCGCCTGCCGCCTGCACTTACGATCGCCGCACAGCTCGTCCTAGGCCTGGCGTCGGGCGCACTCGGGATCATGATGGCCGCGCCGTTCGTCGCGGTCGCGATTGTCGCGATCCACCGGCTCGTCGTCGAGGACGTCATCGAACACGATCTCGCGCCGGGCGCGGACTCGCTCTCCCTGCTTCGCCATGAGAAAGCCGAGACATCATGACCAGCTTCTCCAACATCTTGCTCGCGCTCGACGGTTCGGCGCCTTCGGACGCCGCGCTCGACGCGGCGTGCTCGCTCGCACGCGATCGCGGCGCGCGGATCACCGCCGTGAACGTGTGCGAGCCGCGTCCACACGTACACGGACATCACGTCGACTGGCGCGGCGACGACGATGCGGCACGCCGTGAAGCGTTCGCCGTTCTTCGTCGCGCATCCGAAACCGCGACCCACGACTACGGGCTGACGATGGAGACGAAACTGCTCGACGGCCAGATCGTTCCGGCGATCGTCGCGCACGCGCAGCGGGTCGGTGCCGACACGATCGTCATCGGCAGCCACGGCCGAGGCGGGCTGCAACACGTGCTGCTCGGCAGCGTCGCCGAGGGTTTGATGCGCGCGAGTCCCGTCCCCGTTCTCGTCGTCCACGCCGCGAGCGCCTCGCGTGCCGTCGAAAAAGACGGTCTAGCCCTGGCCGCGACGGCTCACCGCGACGCGTCGCAACACGGCTGTGTGGCGAAATGAAGACCAAAAGTCAGCCCGCCGGCCAATCGCGCCAACGGCGAACAATCTTCCAGCGAATCCTCGTCCCGACCGACGGTTCCCCCGCGGCTCGCGCCGCGGACGCAACCGCGGTCGACGTAGCACGAGCGTACGGCGGCTGCGTGCGCTTCGTGTCGGTGATCGACACCGACAGGCTCGTGTCCGACTTCAGCATGGGGACCGACGGCGACTTCGGCGACGTGGTCGAGCGGCTCAAAGCAGTCGCACGCGCGGTGCTGGAGCAGGCGCGGAGCCGTGCTTCGGAAGCGGGCGTCGACGCCGAAGCGACGTTCCTCGAGGGTGACGTGACCGACCGCATCCTCGAAGAGGCCGCGACGTGGCACGCGGACGTCATCATGATCGGTACACACGCTCGCCCGCATGAGCTCCATCCCACCCTCGGAAGCAAGACGCACGAGTTACTCCGCCGCTCGACCCTGCCTGTTCTCGTGTGCCGGTGATACATTGGGCACTGCCGGACGACGGTGCCGTCGAGCGTGAGCTAGCCGAGCGATCTTCTCAGCATTTGACGTGTATGGTACCCTCCGCGAATTCCGTTTACCGTCGACTTGAGGACGGTACGTCAAGGGCCTCGATCGCCCGTGCAAGACGCTTCAGGAGGTCGTGCATCGTTGCTCGAGCGATCCAGAACCCGAAGGCTTCGTCGAGCGCTTTCCCGACGAGCCCTCCGGGCACGTCGTACGAGCCTTGCAGCGCCAGGATGCTTTCGAGCTTGTCCGCGTCAGCGGCGTCGGAAGTCAGAATGCCGCGGAATGCTGGGACGAGGACGTCGCCTACTGGTTCCCAGCTGATCGTGAGAACATCGTTCAGCCCGGATTGATCGCGCGCATGAGCGACGCGAAAGCGAACCTCCTGCTCAAGCGCGATCGGGTTGTGGAGCCCGATGACGTCAGCGGGCACGCGTACGGCCAGCTTTTCTCCAGTCGAGATTCTCCGCAGTGCGGGTTCGATCAACGAAGCCGCAACTGCGGGAGCGCATCGTACGTGCTCCTCAGCGACTATATGTGCCATCGCTATGACTCCTCGTTGCGAGAGAACGCCCTCTCGCGCATTGACGTCGACCCGTCTATCCTGGGCGACCGGTGTGAATTCCCTGAGAACGCCGCAGCTCGTCGATCTGCAGCGCTCCCGATCACTGTCAAGGCAACGCCGAGCGCATGGTGTAGCCGCCGTGCGATCCGCGCACGCGAGCGGCAGTCCGCCGCGCACCGTCGCGACCAGCGACGGTACGGCAGCGCTTTGCAAGTCGACCTTCACGACGAGCGCAGCGACATCGTCTTCAAGTCGCGTACCGGCGAACTCGTAGGCGTACCTCGTAACGGCTTCGGCCTGCTGTTCCGCTTCGCGCGCGCGGTTCCGCTCGATGACGTCGACGAGGGACGGCGCGGACGCAACTCGCAGTCGGAGTCGTCAATAACGTTCTTTACGCCGTCGGCGGTAGCGGCACGGCGGGCCAAGTCAATATCGTCGAAGCGTACGATCCGGCGACGAACACCTGGACGACGAAGCCGCCTACTGCCGACGCCTCGTGAAGGGCTCGCAGCCGGCGTCGTTAACAACGTGTTGTACGCCATATGGGCGGAGGAGAAGCCACCGGTACGCCGCTCGCCACGGTTGAGGCATACACTCCGTGAGAGGCGTCGACCGTACGGCCACGATCGCACGGTGATCGAGCCGCAGGCGCTGCTGTTGAGTGGCGGGCCTACTCTACGTCGTAGGGCCGCAGTACGCGTTGAGCGCGCCGGTTGCGTCCGCGGCCGGTGCGACGTTCTCGGGGCGCGTGTAGGTGAGCTTCGTGACGCCCGGCGCGTCGTCGACGATGATCTGGTGAACGACCGTGATGCCGAATGTCAACTCGACTTCGTGCGCACGGCGTCCGTCGCACTTGCGATCCGTGTCGACGCTCGTCTTGAAACCGTTGTCGGCGAGGTTCTTCTTCACCAGCGCGACGGTGTCGTCGTACGAGAGGCCCGCATCGGCCAGGTACGTCAGCTGCTCGCCGTCGCTCTTCTTCCAGGTCTCCTGCGCGCGCGCAGATTCCGCGGTCGGGGTTGCTCCGACCGAGTGCACCCAACCGCTGGGCCCGGGGAAGGGCTTGGTGGCGGCGAGCGCCGCCAGGGGCAGGAACGCGGCGAGGGCCAGGAGCGCCGAGGCGCCGCGAAACGATGCTGGTCGCATAATTTCCCTACGGTAACCGGAGTGGCGCGCCGGCGCAACCTACGAAAAGGAAGCGCGCTTGGAGCACCATGCGACAGGCGGCCAGCCGTCAGCGCTGCGCGTGCGCGGCCTCGCCGATGACGCCGAGCTCGCGCCCGACCTTTTCGAACGCCGCCAGCGCGCGATCGAGCTCGTCGCGCGTCAGCGCGCTCGAGATCTGCACGCGCACGCGCGCCGTCCCCTCAGGGACGACCGGGAAGCCGAAGCCCGTCACGAACACGCCTTCCTTCAAGAGCCGGTCGCTCATCGCGATCGCGAACGCGGTATCGCCGACGATGATGGGGACGATCGCGCTCGGGCCGTCGAGCGGCTTGAAACCGAGGCGCTGCAAGCCAGCGCGGAAGTACTGCGTGTTCGCGCGCTGCGCTTCGACGAGCTGCGGCTGCGTCTCGAGCAGCTCGACCGCTTTGAGCGCGCTGCAGGCCACGGTCGCGGGCAACGCGTTCGAGAACAGCTGCGTCCGCGAGCGCTGCACGAGTGTGTCGACCAGTGCCGTCGAGCCGGCGACGAACCCGCCGGCGCCGCCGCCGAGCGCCTTGCCCAGCGTCCCGGTCAGGATATCGATCTTGCCTTCGAGGCCGAAATGCTCGATCGTGCCGCGGCCCGTCTTGCCCATCACGCCGGTGCCGTGCGAGTCGTCGACGATCGTGACGGCATCGTACTTTTCGGCGAGTGCGACGATCTCCGGAAGCTTCGCGAGCGACCCTTCCATGGAGAACACACCGTCGGTGACGATGAACGGCGTCCCCTCGGACTCGCGCAAGCGCGCTTCGAGCTCGGCCATGTCGCCGTGCTTGTACCGCATGCGCTTCGCGCCCGAGAGCCGGCAGGCGTCGATGATCGAGGCGTGGTTCAGCTCGTCGCTGATGATCGTGTTGCCGGCAGTCGCGATCGTCGGGATCACGCCTTCGTTCGCGGTCCAGCACGAGACGTACGAGAGCGCGGCCTCGAAACCGAACACGGCGGCGATCTTCTCTTCGAGTTCGCGGTGAATGTCGAACGTGCCGCAGATGAACCGGACCGAAGCGGTGCCGGCGCCGTATTTCTTCAGCCCGGCGATCCCGGCGGCGACGACGTCCGGATGATCGGCCAGGCCGAGGTAGTTGTTCGAGGAGAGGACGATCACGTCGCCCGCCTCCTCCATGTGCACCTCGGACGCCATCGGCCCGGTGATGTGGCGCAGCTGCTTGTAGGTTCCGGCGGCGCGCAGCGCGTCGAGGTCGGCGTTGAGGCGGGATTCGAATGCGGCGTTCATGGGTCTCCTGAGACTGGACTCGCAGCGCTTGCTTGCCGATGAGAACGAGGTGGACGAGAGCTTCGGAACGCTGCACTGTACGCTCCTGGACCGGCGCTCGAGTGTCCCGGTCGCCGGGGCCCGCGTGACCTGCGTCTGGCGCGACGAGCGCGTCTCGGTGCTGAACGCCGACGGCCGCGGTACCTTCGTCGCCCACCTCCCGGAGGGCGTCTACGATCTGGTCGTCTCGGCGCGCGGATACCTGTCGCTGTTCGTGCGCGGCGTCGGCGTGCTGGGCGGCTACCATCAGCCCGTGGTGCGAGGTCTGATCCCGGGCGAAGGACAGACACCGGAAGGCGAGCCGTCGACGGCGGTCGCCGGCTACGTGCGCGACCGGGTCGGTCGCGGCGTGCCCGACGCCTCGGTGCACGTCAACGAAGAGCGCAACGCAGCCTCGTACACGACGCGCACCGACGCCCACGGTGCCTACATCCTGCACGGCGTGCTCCCCGGAATGTACGATCTCGTGATCCGGGCCGGCGACCGCGCGCTGGTTCGCGAGCACCTGGCGATTGCCCACGTCAAGGAGCTGATCCGCCGCGACCTTCGTGTCATCCAAACGTAAACCAATACGAACGTACTGCTAGCGGGAGTGAGCGCGTCGAGCGTATACTGCGCGGGTATGCGATCGTTGCTTCGACGGGCCGCGGTGCCGGCGTTGCTGCTCGTGCTCGCCGGCTGTTCCGGCGGGACCGGGACCTCTGCGGGGCCGACGGTCGTCGCCACGCCGACTCCCATCGTCACCGGCGCGCCGAAGCCGATTCCCGACAGCGTCGCGCGCAATGCCGCGCAGGGCGCGCTGCTCGCCGGATCGGCCGCCGGCGTGTTCTTGCCGGTCACCGGCGGTCCGCGCCTGCTGGCGGTTCGCCGCGCTTCATCGCGCGCGCCGCGGGCGACGGTTGCTTGCAGCAACGGGTTCGACGAGCTGGACACGGCGGCGGGCCAAAACGTCACGCACATCGTCGTCTCGCTCTATTACGATGCGGGCTGCACGACGCTGCGCCAACGAGCGACGTTCGACTTCACCTTCGGCATCGATACCTCAGATGCGTCCGGAACCGTGGTATCCTACGACTCCGTCGGGCACCTGACGGCGACGCAGACGGTCAGCGACTCCTACTTCTTTAGCGGAGGCGGCTTCGCGAAACGGCAATGGAGCGACACTGCGGGAACGTCGTCGACGCCGTTCGGGCACACCTCGGCGATCTGCGTGTTCTCGACCTTGCAGTGCACGCTGGCCGCGGTCACCGACGGCCTCGGGTTCGAAACCGGCGTGCTCCTCACCGCCACGGTTCCCGCCGTTCAAACCGGGCCGGGATCGTCCGTCACCATCCCGTTCACTGGATCGGTTCGCCTCGGCACGCCGGGCGCGATCACGATCGTGGATACCCAACCGCTCGGGGTGCCCACGTTGACGGGGGGCGGGACCCCCGTCGCGATCACCGGCACCCTCGGCGTCACGTTCGCGGCCGCCGGACCGGTGGCGTTCACGCTCAGTATGGACGTCGGTTCCACCCACGTCGATGCGACGCTCGCGAACGGCACCGCGACGCTTACCGTCGCGGGCGGAACGACCGCCACGGTGAACGCGAACGGCGACGGAACGATCCGCTATACGGATGGCGCGACCGAGACGATCGTCGACTTCCGCATCAGCAGCTAAGCGACGCGCAGAACGATCTTCGCGGCTTCGCCCGACTTCATCAGGGCGAACGCCTCGTCGAACTGCTCGAAGCGCAGCTCGTGCGTGATGATCGGCGTCAGGTCGACGCGACCGCTCGTGACCAGTGCCTGCGTCTGGTACCAGGTCTCGAACATTCGCCGGCCGTTGATGCCGAGCACCGTCAAGCCCTTGAAGATGATCCGCTCGGCGAGGTTGATCTCCACCTCGTCGGACGGGATCCCGAGCAACGCCGCGACGCCGCCGTTGCGCACCATCGCCAGGCCGTTGTTGATCGCCTGACCCGAACCCGACATCTCGAGCAGCACGTCGACGCCGTCACCGCCCGTGCGCGTGATGATGTCGTCGACGAGGTCGGGCTGCGTCGCCGAGAACGTCGCATCCGCGCCGACGCGCTTGGCGAGCTCGAGCTTCTGCGGGTTCACGTCGACCGCGAACACCGTCGAGGCGCCGGCCGCGCGGGCGACCGGGATCGCCATCAAGCCGATCGACCCGACGCCGGTGATGACGACCGACTTCGCGGAGACGCCGGCAGCCATCACGGTGTGGACCGCGTTGCCGAGCGGGTCGAACACCGCCGCCCAGCTGTCGGGGATCGACGGGTCGAGCTTCCAGACGTTCGACTCCGGCATCCGGATGTAGTCGGCAAACGAGCCGTCGGTGTCGACCCCGATGATCTCGACGTGCTCGCAGATATGCGCTTCGCCGGTGCGGCACAACCGGCAGACGCCGCACGCGATGTGGCCCTCGGCCGAGACGCGATCGCCGACCTGCACGCCCTTCACGGCGTTGCCGATCGCGGCGACCTCACCCATGAACTCGTGGCCGATCGTCAGCGGCGGCTTGACGCGCCGCTGCGCCCAGTGGTCCCAGGTGTAGATGTGGAGATCGGTCCCGCACAGCCCGACGGTCTTCACCCGGATCAGCACCTCGTTCGGGCCGATCGACGGGACCGGAACGTGCTCGAGCGTGAAGCCGGGACCGGCGCTGACCTTGCGCAGCGCACGCATCGTCTCGGGGATCGCCGACCCGCTCGTCGGCCGCTCCGCAGCAGTCGAAGTCATCGCGAAGGGGCTTCGCCCCGGAGCAGCGGCGTCCCGTTCAGGCGTCGTGCCCCGCGGCGCCGCGGCGTTCTCGGCGCTACCGGAGAAAGATCCAGAACGCGCTGTCGACGGTACCGCTTTGCTGGTTGACGCGATCGCGCCGCGCCCGCGCTTCATCGATGCGGCCGTTCAGTGCGATGACATGCTCGACGACGTGACGAAGCTGCGCGCGGACGGTCGTGCGGAACGGGGGTCGAGGCTCGACCGCGCCGAAACGCGGGACGGCAAACACCTTCATGGGACCACTCCGAAACGCGCCGCTCGAAAACGGCGTGAATAGTTTATCGGCCGGAGTGGGACAAAGCTTGAGGCGTCTGCGCCCTTAGCCGAAGCGGCCGGTGATGTAGTCCTCGGTCCGCCGCTCCTTCGGTCTGGTGAATATCTGGTTCGTCGGGCCCGCCTCGACGATCGAACCGTTCAAGAAGAACGCGGTCCGATCCGAGACGCGGCCGGCTTGCGCCATCGAGTGCGTCACGATGACGACCGTATATTGCTCGCGCAGCTCGGCGATGAGCTCCTCGATCTTGGCCGTGGCGATCGGGTCGAGCGCCGACGCCGGTTCGTCCATCAAGATCACCTCCGGCCGCAGCGAGAGGACGCGCGCGATGCAGAGGCGCTGTTGCTGACCCCCCGAGAGGGCGACGCCGGACTCCGAGAGACGATCCTTCACCTCGTCCCAGAGCGCCGCGTGCCGCAGGCTGTCTTCGACGAGCACCGCGATGCGCGATGCGTTCCGTTCGCCGTTCACGCGCGGTCCGTAGGCGACGTTGTCGTAGATCGACATCGGGAACGGGTTCGGGCGCTGGAACACCATGCCGACGCGCCGCCGCATCACGATGGGGTCGACGTCGCGCGAATAGATGTCGACGTCGTCCAGCTCGACCTTCCCGGACACGCGTGCCGACGGTGTCAGGTCGTGCAGCCGGTTGATGGCGCGAATGAACGTCGATTTGCCGCAGCCGGACGGGCCGATCAGCGCCGTGACCTGGTTTTCCTCGATATCGAGCGACGCGTCCCGGATCGCGTGATTCGAGCCGTAATACACATCGAGATGGCTGACTCGGACTTTTACCGCAGTCGCGGCGGAGGTCTCTCGGCCGTCGATCGCGCGCTGAATCACCCGAACCGCCCGGTGATGTAGTCTTCGGTGCGACGGTCCGTGGGATGCGTGAAAATCTGCTGCGTCGGCGCGTACTCGATGACGCTGCCCACCCGGTCGGCGTCGCCCAGCATGAACGCGGCGTAGTGCGAAACGCGCGCCGCCTGCTGCAAGTTATGGGTAACGATCACGACCGTGTAGGCGGTCGCGAGTTGCTCCATGAGCTCCTCGATCTTCAGCGTCGAGAGCGGATCGAGGGCGGAGGTCGGCTCGTCCATCAGGAGCACTTCGGGCTGGACGGCAAGCGCGCGCGCGATGCACAACCGCTGCTGCTGACCACCCGACAGCGAGAGCGCCGGATCGTCCAGTTTGTCTTTGACCTCGTCGAACAACGCTGCTCCCCGTAACGCCTCTTCCGCTATGTCCCTCAGCTCCCGGGGATTGCCGCTCAATCCGGTGTAGCGCGGGCCGGATACGACGTTCTCGAAGATCGTCATGGTGGGGAACGGATTCGGCCGCTGGAAGACCATCCCGATGCGGCGGCGCGTGACGACCGGGTTCACGTCGGGATCGTAGATGTTGGTGCCGTCGAGCATGACCTCGCCCGTCGTGCGGGCCCCGAGCGCCGACTCGTGGATGCGATTGAGACACCGCAGGAACGTCGTCTTTCCGCACCCGGACGGCCCCATGATCGCCGAGATGGAATGCCGTCGAAAATCGAGGCTGACGTCGCGAATGGCCAGCTTCGTCCCGTACCACGCGCTGATGGAGCGCGCGCGCAGCGCTACGTCGGCTTCGTCTTCCACGGGGGCGTCATTCGTCGCCCCGACGACGGTCATCTGCATCGGTCAGGACCTCTTCGCCCGGCCACGCAGAGCCCAGCGCGCCCCAACGTTCAGGACGAGCACGGCGAGGATGAGCAGCAGCGCTCCGCCCCACGCTTGCCGGTGCCAATCGTCGTACGGGGAGATCGCGTACTTGAAGATCTGCATCGCCAGCGTCGCCATCGGATTTCCCGGATTGAGTTCCCAGAACTCACTGCCGAACGCCGTGAACAGCAGCGGAGCGGTCTCACCCGTTACGCGTGCGATCGCGAGCAGCAGGCCGGTGACGATCAGCGGCCGGGCCGCCGGTAGAACGACATGGATTACCCCGCCGTAGTCGGGAAGTCCGAGCGCGAGGGCGCCTTCCCGAATCGCCGTCGGCACGCCGCGGATCGCCTCTTCCGAGGTCCTGATCATCAGCGGCAACATCAAGATCGCGAACGCGAACGCGGCTGACAGTCCGGAGAAATGCCTGAACGGCTGCACCAGGATCGTGTACGCGAAGAGGCCGATTGCGATGCTCGGCACACCCGACAGGACTTCGGCGAGGAAACGCACGCATTCGGCCGTGAGCCCGCGGCCGTAGATGGCAAGATACAGCCCGGTCAGGACGCCGACGGGCACAGCCATCAGCATTGCGAGCGCCACGATGATCAGGGTCCCAACGATGCCGTTCGCGACGCCCCCGCCCGACACACCCACCGGGTGGGGCAGCTGGGTCAGGAACGCCGGATTGATCGCGCCCCATCCCTGAACGACGACGTACCCGAGGATCAGAATCAGCAGCCCAGCGGCAAGGGCCGAACAGAAGCCGGTCAATATGACGCCGACCAGCCCGCTCACGCGCCGCGACGCCGCCAGCCGCGCACCGGCGATCATGAGCGGCGCCCCTGCGAACGCAGCATCGACCACATGAGGATACGCGCGCAGCCATTGACGACCACGCTCACGACGAAGAGGATCAGGCCGAGCTCGAGGAGCGCGCTGAGGTAAATCGACGACGTCGCTTCAGTGAACTCGTTCGCGATCACGCTCGACAGCGTGTATCCGGGCGCGAACAGCGAAGCCGAGATCGCGGGCCGATTGCCGATCACCATCGTCGCGGCGATCGTCTCGCCGAGCGCGCGGCCCAGCGCCAGGACGCACGCACCGACGATTCCGGATCGGGCCGATGGCAGTACGATACGCGTCGCGGTTTCCCAGCGCGTCGCACCGAGCGCGATCGACGCTTCGCGCAGCTCGTTCGGTACCGCCTGGATCAGATCGCGTGCGATCGCTGAAACGGTCGGAACGATCATCAATGCGAGGAGCAGTCCAGCGGTAAACAGGCCGACACCGTAGATCGGTCCGGAAAAGAACGGCAAGAACCCGAGATACCGCTGTATGAACGGTTCGACGGTGTGGCCCAAGATCGGAGCGAGCACGAACAAGCCCCACAAGCCGAACACGACGCTCGGCACGGCGGCGAGCAGCTCGATGAAGAAGCTCACCGGCCGCGCGACGACGGGGTGCGCGAATTCGGCGAGAAAAACGGCGGCCGAGATGCCGACGACGCCGGCGATGACGATTGCAATCGCCGAGCTCACCAACGTGCCGTAAATGAACGGCAGGGCTCCGAAATGATTCGTGACCGGGTTCCACTCGGAGCTCCACAGGAACCCTGCACCGAAGGTGACGATCGACTCCCATGAACCGTGGACCAGCTCGATGAACAGTCCGGCGACGAGTGCTACAAAAAGCAATGTCGCCCCGAGCAGGGCGACCCGAAATGCGCGATCGGCGACGGCTTGGCGCGTCGTCAGCCCGCGTTGGGCTGCACGGCCACGCGCCGCCGTGAGGGTTCGATGTGAGTCGAGCTCAATACTCATGAACGAACGAATGCGCCTGCTGACGTGGCAATTGCGAGAACCCCTCGCGCGCCGGCGCGCACGAGGGGCATCGGGTCCAGATCTCGGGCAGCCGCGATATTAGACCTTTACTTCGGCGAGGGCCTTCTTGGCGGTTTCCTGGACGGATGGGGGAAGGGGCACGTAGTTCAGCGATCCGGCGATCTTCTGCGCGTCGTCGCCGGTGACCCAGCTCAGGACGTCCTTCACCATCTTGCCCCGCACCTTGTCGGTCGGACTCTCGTAGACGAACGCCCACGTATAGCCCGAGATCGGGTATGCATTGTCGCCGGAGCGATCGACGATCGAGAAGTCGGTCGCAGAGACGTTGGGCTTGGTAGCAGCCGCGGTTTTTACCGTCGACTCGGTGCAGAACAACCACTTGCCGGACTTGTTTTCGAGCTGCGCTGTCGACATCTTGTTCTCGATCGCGTAGGCGAGCTCGACGTAGCCGATCGCACCCGACGTCTGGCGCACCTGCCCGGCGACGCCTTCGTTGCCCTTGCCGCCGACCGTGTTGTTGCCGGGCCACTGCACGCTCTTTCCCGTGCCGACTTTGTCCTTCCATTCCTTCGAGACATTGCTCAGGAAGTCGGTGAAGATGTAGGTCGTCCCGGACCCGTCGGAGCGATGTACGGTAACGATCGGCAGGTTTGGAAGCTGCGCGCGCGGATTGAGTTTTTCCAGCGCCGCGTCGTTCCAGCGCGAGATCTTGCCGAGGAAGATGTCGGCGACCACCTCACGCGTGAGCCGCAGTCCGCCGGGAATCGAGACAGGCAGGTTGTACGTGATCGCTTCGCCGCCGAGCGCAACCGGAACCTGAACGACCGGAGCACCGGCTCGCTTGAGCTCGTCCGCGTTCATCGGAACGTCGGAGGCGCCGAAGTCGACGGTCTTCGCGGTGAACTGCTGGATGCCGCCGCCGCTTCCGATCGACTGGTAATTGACCGTGACGTCGCTGTGCTGCTGCGAGTACGTATAGAACGCCTTCGAGAAGAAGGGGTAGACGAACGTCGATCCTGCTCCCGTCAGCTGCGTCGCTGCGAGCGCCGGCTGCAGCGCGAGCATGACCGACCCAACGAGACCCGCGATGGCGACCGCCGCAGTGCGGCGAGTGATTCTTGTATTCATGTTCCCTTCAGCGAGATAAGACTCAAGTTCTTGGCCGTGGAAAGATTCGGTCGAGCCCGGTTCCATCGTCCCAGATGGGCCCTAAGCCAAGTTTAAATCTACCTTAAGCCCTCTTAATGTTCGGGCTTCTCGCAGCGCGTCGATCCAAGCCTCTTGTCCCTAAACGGCTAGACATGCTCCCTTGCCGGCAACCCCAGAGGCCCTTCGAGGCGGCTTCGTAAGCGGCGCCATACGCGAGCCCCATACCGAAAGCGTCAACGGCCGCGGTAATCGCGGCGCAGACGCACTTTCCTGTCGTTCCGTTCTTGCACGCGCTCAGCATCTGTATCCACGAAACCACGAACTTCGCTGATGAGACGATAAATGCCATCTCTGCGAGGTCGTCGCCCTCTCCCCCCGTCGAGCGGCCGACCGTTGCCCCGCCGTGTGGATCGACGTCCCACCAACTCCACGTCGACCTTCCTCCAACGGCTACCGGTGCGTTCAAGGCTACTGCAACGCTCCCGCGATCGAAGGATTGTCGTAGACCGAAGTACTGACCCTCGTCGCTCGGCGCGGCACGCAACACGTGCATCGCGTCTTTGCCGGCATCAAGTGCATCGAGAGCGCCGATCGAATCTACTCCGAGCGCCTGGTGCTCCAACTGTGTATCGATCGCACCCAGCGCGACGTTGGCGTACGCTCCTCGATCACCGTACGCAGCGACCGCATTCTCGACGATATCGAACTTCAGAATCCCGATCGGTTTCCCATTCTGAATCGCAAAACTCACACCCTCCATTGCGATGCGCGGACGGTCGTATCGCAACGTTACATCGACCGACGCATATCGTTCCTCCTCGGGCACCGACATCGTATCGTGCGCGCGTCCCAGGGGCGTCCCATGGCCTCGCGTGGGACACTCCAGGGGTAGGGCACGCTCGTATTCGGAGGTGATGTCTGATGACGAAAGTCCCGGTCAACGGCGCACGAGTTCCACGCGCCGGTTCAGGGTGCGCCCCGCGTCCGTCGCGTTGGAGGCCTTGGGTCGGCTGGCGCCATAGCCGATGGTGCCAAGTCTGCTCGCACCGATGTCGTATCGCGTTACCAGTGCTTGCTTCACCGCTCCGGCTATGCTGCCGCCGTGCAGGATAAAGCATTCGGCGCCAAAGACGCCACGCATCGACTGCGTCGACGTGCCGCTCGCCCCCGCGGCAGCGAGCTGATCCGGCGTCACGAGCGAACAGGGATCGGGCGTCGCGGCCGACGCGGGAGTGGCACCGCTCAGCGCGAGCGATGCCGCGAGGGCGATCACGGCTCGGCGCCGCGTAAAAGCCGAGTGAGTCTCTGCGTCGCGCGTCGGCTCGTACGTCAACCGCCGCATCCGCCCTCTTCCTCTTCAGCTTTTTTCACCGCTTCAATTGCATCCGTAACCGTCTTCCCTTCGGCAGCGCTGCTGTCTTGGGTTACGGCGATCATCACCGCCGCAGCAATCTTACACGCCAATATCCGCCATTTTGGAACGGGTTTTACCGCCACTTCCTCGGTGACTGCCGGATCCTCCACCAGGTCCCCATGGCGCCCGAACGCGTTTTCGTCGCGGAGCGTGCCGCTTGCCGGATCGACGATCCAGAACGCATAGGGCGGCCCGCCGGCTTGCGCAACCTCGGGAACCGGTTCCAGCAGCGAGGCACCCCGTGCAAGGTAGGCCGACATCCGCGCTCGAGCTTCGTCGGGAATCGCGGCCGATGCTTGAACCGCGCCGCCCGGACGAAGCGCAACGATGCGCGTCCCGAGCGTCGTCGCGACGTCGAACGCGCCGAGCGCGTCGTTCGCCGCGCCGACGCCGCTCACGGGGACGTCTCCGTTGAGCAATTCGCGCTCGGCCAGAACGGCGGACGCGGCCCACAGTGGACGCGCTTCGTCGGTTGTGAGCGGAATCGCGTCGTCGCTCGCGATGTCGCTGATGAGGCTTCCGTCGTTTGCCATCGCGATCACACTGATGCCTGGTTTTGCGGCAGCGACGTCTACGCTCGTGCCTCGCGCATCGTCCATGATCGCGCGCCGCAAGGCATAATACGCCCCGTTCAATCGCGAAAGCGCGCTGCTGATCGCAGGCGCCGTGCTGCCGGAAGTTACGTTCGCGGGCCCGCCTCCACTGACCGCGTGTCCCGCCGAGACCGCGATGTTCCACACCGTTTGCATGGAGCGGTAGTCGCCCGCGTCGGGCTGCACCGGAAGAGCCGTCGGAACGGCATGCGCAGCGCGCGCGACGTAGCCGATGCGGTCGAAAATCGGACTCTCCACGTGCGTCGTCAAGCCGGCTGGGGAGGCGACGCTAAGCTCGATCCAAAGACCCGTTACCGTCGGCAGGGTTGGCGTGGGAACCGGACTCGGCGTCGGAGCTGCGGTACCTAACGCGCTCAATACGGATCCGACGCGCCCGCTGATGGCTTTGCCGATGCTGCTGCTCACCGGCGAGGGAAGCACGATCGGCGCGCCCGTGATCCTCTCATCGCCGACGCGCAAGAGCGGCGTAAACGTTAGCGCGCCGGCCGGCGGAGACGCTGCCGCCACCGCGTCGGCGTCCATTCCGGTTGGTTCGGCAAACATGAAGGAAACGTCGTGATCGCCAATGTCGACGGTGCGCATCGTGCGATCGAGGACGATCGTTCGTCGCGGCGAGCCGCTACGCGTGTCTTCGACGGCGACGCGCACGCCGAGCACGTCGTAGAGGTTGTCGGCGAGCGTTGCGCTTTGGCTTTCCGGCGCACAGCGCGTTTTTCCGGGCGTGCCGGGCTCGATCGTCGGATCGAGATCGACCCAGTTCCCGCCCACGTGCGCTCGCACCCAGACGTGCTGCGCCGCGAGCGCCCGCAAAGCGGCCGGCGCCGGCAGCCCCGCAGGCAGCACGAGCCCCGCCGTCTGCAACGAGGCGGCGAGTTTTTTGCTTTCGCTCTGCGCCTGCCCGATGATCGTTTTCCACGCTTCTGCCCAGTGTTGCAGCCGCGTGCGCGCAGCCGGGTCCTTCATGCTATCCGCAGCGGCGCCGGCCTGTTGCATGAGGATCTTCGGATGCGCTTTGCCCGCGCGGGCTTGCGCGATCAGCGCGTCGGATTCGGCTGTCGGCAGGCTGCACTGCGCAAAGACCGTCGCGATATTCGGGGCCACGACTCGCAAGACGTCGCGCAGCAATATCGCCTTGTCGACGCTGTTGGCACTTCCGCTGCGCAGCGCTCCGGCAGATCCGCCGAGCGCGCCCGGATAGAGGTCGTCTCCAAGGGCAGCGACGGCACCGAGCGCGTGCTGCGGATCCCTCGGGATGTTCGCAAACGCCGCGCTGACCTCGACCGGAACGTCACCGCTGCCTTTCGGAACGAAGAGCGGGCCGCTTTCGGCAGCGCCTGCGTCTTCCGCTGCCGTTTGCCCGCCAGCGCCGGCGCCCGACGATTGCCTGTTTGCCGCGACGCTCGACGATTGCAGGGCTCCGGCTTTTGGCACGTGCTCGAACGCGACAAGTGTCGGCAAGCCGGCGAGGCCCGCGGCGAACGCTCCCAAGTAGCTGCCCGCGATCAGCGCGACGGCGAGAACCAGTGTAGCGACGCCTCTCGCCCCGCGCTTACGGGCGAGTTGAATGAAGCCGTACAGCAGTGAAGTGACGGCCGCAAGCGGCAACAACACTTCGGCCGCAACGTAGGGCCCGCGGGTCCAGGCCAGCGGCCCCGGCCCAAATGCTGCTGCAAGGCCGCCATGCTGTACGGCTGCCGCCGTCGGGATGAGGGCGTATGCCGCAAGGAGCGCGACGAGGATTCGCAGGCCCGCGTTGTGTAGCGCAAGGCACGCCGCAACGGCACCGGCGAGAATCAGCCCCGCGAACACGAGCGCCGCCGAGTCTGCGGGGTTGAGGCCCGTGAACGCGGGACCGGTACCGGCACCGCCGAGCGCACCGAATGCGAAGGCTGCTGCGAGCAGGAGGACGCCGAACGAAGCGGCGATCCAGGGGCGTCGCCAGAACAGTCCGAACACGACGACCCCGAGCGCCGTGCCACTGGCAACGGCCGCAAGAGCAGCCGGCGCACCGCGCATGGTGGCGACCGTCGCGTCCGCCATGACGGCGACGAGCGCCAGCGTTACGAATCGGGCGATCCATGACATCTATGCTACCCTACCATATCGGACCGGCGAGCAGGGGTCCGCGTCGCGTTTCGTTGCCGATCACTCGAGGTCTGATGACTCGGAGGACGCGCCGTATCTTTGACTCATGCAGACGCCGTCGACGCGACCCATCCTCGCACTCGGGCTCGCTCTCTCGTTCAGCGGCTGTCTCGGCCACGCACAATCGAGTTCGCAACCTCCGGCCCCCATCAGTGCCGCACCAATTCGACGCGCCGGTTCTGCTGACGGCCCTGCGCGGTTTCGTTCGAGGCTATGGGCCGCGTCAAGCCATAGCCGGCCGTCGCGAGCCGGCGCGCGTCGATGTGGAAGTCTCGAACCAACGCGCTCTTGACCGAGGCCGCGCGCCGCCGTGAGAGGTCGAGGTTGTACGCCGCGCCGCCGACGTTGTCGGTGTGGCCCTCGATCGAGAGCTTCCAACCCGCATTGCGCCCGAGGATGTTGGCGATCTCGGCCAGCACGCCGTTGGATTCCGGCCGAATCTGCGCGCTCGCCGTGTCGAAGAGGATGTTGTGCAGCTCGACGCGCCCCAGCGTCGCCAGTTCTTGCTCGATCGCAGGGGCCTTCCCGGGGACGAACTCGACCTGCGCCTCCGCGCGACGACCGTTCGCGTCGACTGCGCGCACCGTGAAAACGTGCCCCCTGCCGCGCGCCGACACCGGAACATCCGTGAAGAACGTGAATGCGGCCGCGTTCGCGTCGAGTGCAATGGACGACCTGGAGAGCTGGCTCGCCCACGGTCCGTGCGACTCGAGCTGCAGCGTCCCGCGGTAATTCCCGACCGCGAACGCCTCTACGCTCGCCGTCGCACGCTGCGCTTTTCCGATGACGTACGTCTTCTGCGTTCGCCCCGGACCGAGCGCGAAGCCGCCGACGCCGTGCGTGCAGGGGAGCCGGCCTGCGACCGGCTGCGCGAGCTCGTACTGGAGGACTTGGCGGAACTGCGGCACGTAGGCGTTGTCGTAATCCAGACCGTCATAGATGATGAGCCCGGCGCCGTAGTGCGCGTAGGCCTGGACGTAACCGCTCGCGCCTTTCCCATTGGTCGTGAGGAGGTGCCCACACCAATGCGGGTCGGTGCTGGTCATGATGTCGCTATCGCCAAGTTGTTGGAACTGGTTGGCGAGGAACGCCGCCGTGTCGAGGAAGTGGCGTGGATCCGATTCATCGGCGCCGAGCGTGTCGGATTCGACCAGCGTCAGCCGGCCGGATTTCTGACCGACGCGGCCGGTAGCCGAAAGCACCGGCGGATAGGGCAAGAACGAGTAATTCGCCGAGCTGCAACGGTCGGCGTCATGAATGATCAGCTTGTGTCCGGCCTGGACGAACGTGAGGATGGCGTCGCTTTGCCACGGCGCTAGCTCGAGTCCGATCCAGCAGGCGCTGTCGAAGACGACCGAGTCGACGCCCGCGAGGTCGGGGGAGTCGAACAATGGGGCCCATACCCGCGTGAACCGGTAACCGGGATAGCGCGAGGAGTCGTCGGGCCCGATGAATTGGTTCCCCGCCTGCGTGAGCACCGCAACCTTTGTGCGACCGGTACCATTGTCGGCAAACGTCCGGCACGACGGAACGCCGGCGATCTTGTAGAGAAGATACGGAAGCGCGAACGGTCCGTCGATACCCGTAAGCCTCGTCCCCTCCGCGTTCATCACTAGCGACCCGTTCGGCGCGGCGTCGTGAACGTACGCGACGCGACCGCCGCCGGCGATACCTCGCAACGTCACCCCCGGATTTCCGGCGCAGCTCGCGATCTGAATGTACGGGTCGTGCACGACGCTGCCGAACGCATTGAGGTCGGTGCCTTGCGCGATCGACTGTTTGACGTCGACGCTCGTCTTGAGGCGGCCGCGCACGGCGTCGATGGCGGGCGAATGCGCTGAATCGAAGAGTCCCTCGCGATAGAATGCCCCGGCGAAGTCACGAGCCTGGAGCGCGGCCGGCGCGAGGTTTCCGTAGGCAGCTACTTCGGCGATCGTCACAACGGCGTTCGACGGCGCATCGAGATGCAGCCTGATCCACCGCGCGCCGACCGGTGCAGCCGGCGCCAGCGTTTGTTCGCGTTGCGCATCGTCGCCGACGGCAACGCTGCCGACGTCGTTGAATGGGCCGTCGGGTCCGCCGGCCGAGACCGCGATGCGTGCGCTGCCGAGCGGGGCGGGTGACGCGCTGCCGAGCGGAGCGGGTGACGTGCTTCCGACGACCGCGATCCGAAGGGCAAACCGCTCGAGCATCGCTTGCCGCGGAAGTTCGAAGACGAACTCGTAGGGCGGTGGCGCGCCGCTCTTGGGCTTCCACGAGTCGCCGGTCAAGAGCCTCGCGGGATAGAGGTCGACCGCATTCGGCGGCCAAGCGCGGACGACCGCACCTTGGCTCCAACTCAGCAAGTTTACCGCCCCGCTCGCGGAGGGGAACGGTGTCGGCATCGGGAGCGGCGTCTGCAGCGAGAACGGCACGGCCGTCGGCGTCGCCGTCGGTGCGGGTGGCACGCTGACGTTCGCTGCTGCCGGCGAGGGCGACCCCGGAGGACTGGTCGCGGTGGACTCGGCCGACGGTGTCGGCGCCGGTTGAACGGTCGCAGCCCGTTTGCCGCAACCGCTCGACAGCAGCACGAGCGCGAGTCCCAGGCAGAGTAAACCGGCCGGGCCAAACCGACTGTCACGAGATGCGTGCCAACGCATTCTATCGGACATTCGCCATACGGCCGAACTTTCGACCCCTGATTGCCAGGTTCCGGCGAATTCGGCCTAGGCGGCCGGAACGCGCATCGTGAACGTCGCGCCGTTCCCGTACACCGACTCGGCGATCAGCGAGCCGCCGTGAGCTTCGACCAGATGTTTGGCGATCGCGAGGCCCAGGCCGGTTCCCGTGTGGTCGCGCGAACGCGAGCGGTCGACGACGTAGAAGCGCTCGAAGACGCGCGGCAGGTCCGCGAACGGGATTCCCACGCCCGTGTCGCGCACGCACAGCAGCGCATCGGCACCGTCCCGCTGCACTGCGACGACGACGCTCCCGCCCGGCGGCGTATGGCGCAGCGCGTTATCGACCAGGTTCACCGCGACCTGGGTGAGCGCGCCGCGCTCGGCATTGACCTGGACGGGCTCGGGCGCGTCGAGGTCGAGCTCGACACCAAGCGCGCCGGCGCGCTGCGCGAACGTGTTGACTGCCGACATCGCGACGTCGCCGAGATCGAAGCGTTCGCGGCGGAGCGGAACGGTCCCCGACTCCGAGCGCGCGAGTTCCAGGAGATCCTCGACCAGCCGGATCATCCGTTCGACCTCGTTTTGGATCTGCGGCAGGAACAGCGCGCGCGCCTCGACGTCGTCGTCCGAGACGAGTACCGTCTCGAGCATCAGCTTCATCGCCGAGAGCGGCGTGCGCAGCTCGTGCGAAACGTTGCCGATGAAGTCGCTGCGCATCTTTTCGGCGGCGAGAAGCCCGGTACGGTCGGCGGCGATCGCCATCGCGCCGTCCTCGTACGGCTGCGCGGTCACGCCGTAGTACCGCTCGCGGCCACCGCCGCCGAAGGCGACGTCACGCGTCTGCGTGTCGCCCGCGAGTGCCGCCTGGACCATGCGCTCGAGCTCGACCGATGGGACGACCTCGATCAGCGCCCGGCCCATCGCCCGCACGCGGTCCACGCCGAACAGCTCGCAGGCGGCGGCGTTGAAGACGCGCACCCGGCCGCGAGCGTCGACGGTGAATGCGGCGAACGGCAGCGCGTCGACCAGCCGGCCGGCAAGATCCGCGTCGCTATCGACCGCCAGCGGGGCGTCGCGCGGGGGCGCGGCACGATCGGTGCGGACCAAGCGCAGTGCGGCGTACGTCGCGATGATTCCGGCGAGCGCACCGAGCGATGCGGCGAGCGGATCGGCCGTGTTCGTCTACTCGCGAAACATGTAGCCACGGCTACGGACGGTGATGATATGGCGAGGGTTGTTGGCGTCGACCTCGATCTTCTCGCGCAGCCAGCGCACGTGCACGCTGATCGTTTGGTGCTCGCCCTCGAAGTCGTAGCCCCACACCTTCTCGAGCAGCATCTGTCGCGTCACGATGCGGCCGCGGTGCTCCATCAGCACGTGCAGCAGCCGGAACTCCTTCGGCGCCAGCGCGACTTCGCGCCCGCGGACGACGAGCCGCTGCCGCGACGGATCGATCGTGATCTCGCCGGCCGTGATCGAGTCGTCGCGCTCGTCGGCATCCACCTCGACGCGGCGCAGGCGCGCCTTGATGCGCGCCATGATCTCGCCCAGCGAGAACGGTTTGGTCACATAGTCGTCGGCGCCGAGCTCGAGGGCGAGAACCTTGTCGAACTCCTGGTCCTTCGCGGTCAGCATGATGATCGGGACGCTGGAGCTCTTGCGAATCTCCTTGCAGGCCTCGATCCCGTCTAGGAGCGGCAGCATGATGTCGAGGACGACGAGATCGGGGTGCTCCGTCTGCGCGAGCGTCACGGCGGTCCGGCCGTCACCGGCGGTCGTCACGGTGTAGCCGTTCTTCTCGAGGTTGTAGCGCAGCGAGTGCACGATCGCAGCCTCGTCGTCGACGAGGAGGATCTTCTTCTTCGTGCCGGCCGGCGCCGTCATGCGCGATCACCCTGCGCTTGCGCGGAGCCGGAGGCGTCGACCACGTCGAAGACGGCGCGCAGGCCGAAGGTCCGTTCGAACAGGTCGGCTTTCTCCATCGCCGCCTCGACTTCGCCCGAGGCGTCGCCGTCGGCCTGCGCCGAGACGACGACGATCCCGCCCTCCGGCGTCGCGGCGACGTCGGTGACGACCCCGAGGTGGCGGATGTCGAGGCCGTCGGCGATCCGCAGTAACGCGGCCAGCACGTCCACGCGGCGGCGGTCTTCCGGCGCGAGCGCGGCGTACTCCAGGTGCGACGGCTTCGGCATCGCCTTGCGGTAGTAGCGCGCGATCTGTGCGACCAGCTCGCGCTCGTCGTCACGCCAACCCTCCAGCGGCGTGTTGCGGATCAAGTAGGCCGCGTGTTTGTGGTGCGCGCTCTCCGACACGAAACGGCCGATGCCGTGCAGCATCGCGGCCGCCCACAGCAGATCCCGATCGGCCGGCGCGAGGTTGTGCAGCGGCGCGAGTCGTTCGAACAGCACCAGCCCGAGGCGAGCGACGTGCCGCTGATGGCCGCCGAGGTGCTCGTAGCGGCGCGCGACCGCTTCGACCGCCTCGACGCGCCTCGCGCGCTCGTCGCCGAGGCGCTGCGCCAGCGCCCGGTCGCGCTGCGCGAGATCGACCACCACGCCATCGCGCAGCGCGCGTTCGCACACGATGATCTCGTCGCGGCCGAGCAGCGCCAGGGCGCGGATCAGCACCGCATTCCCCGCGACGATGATGTCGGCTCGGCGCGGGTTCATCCCCGGCATCCGCCGCCGCTCCGCCTCGCCCATCACCAGCATTTGGCGCTGCAACGTCTCCAGGCGCGCCCGCGAGAGCGCGTACCCGTGGACCCGCTTGACCGCCAGACCGCGCTGCGCGGCGTCGACCGCGGCCAGCCCCATGATCGTCCCCGACGTGCCGAGTGCGAGATCGAGCTGATAGTGCCGGATCCGTTCGGCGAGCGGCCCGAGCACCTCGGTGACGTGCGCGTCGAGCGCACGCGCGGCGCGCAGCGGATCGCGCTTGCCGCGCAGGTACGCGTCGTACAGGCGAAGACTCCCGAGCTTCACCGAGTCGACGAGGTACGGGTGATCGCCGTCCGCGACGACGAACTCGGTCGAGCCGCCGCCGATGTCGATGATGCAGGCGACGCGGTCGTAGAGCGGATACCCGTTCGCGACGCCGAGGTGGATCAGCCGGGCCTCCTCGCTGCCGTCGAGGATCTCGAGTTTCACGCCGGTACGCTCTTCGACCATGTCGCGAAAGTCGGTGCCGTTCTCCGTTTCGCGCACTGCGGAGGTCGCGACCGCCCGCACGCGCCGTGCGCCGCGCTCGTGCGCCGCCTGGGCGAAGCGCGCGATCGCCTCGACCCCGCGTTCCATCGCCTTGCGCGAGAGCCGCCCGCGCTCGAGCGCGTCTTCGCTGCCGAGCCGCACCATCTCGCGCGCTTTGTAGACGACGCGCGAGGTGTCGAAGGCGGAGTCCAGCTCGACGACGATCAGGTGGATCGAGTTCGTCCCCACGTCGATCGCCCCGAACAACATGGGGGTCAGGCTTTCTTTCGCACTTTTACGCCCGCGGCGCGTTCGTAGAACTGCGCGACCGACGTGTAGTCGTCGCGGCCGTGACCCTCGCCGGAGCTCGCCGTGTAGAGCTGGTAAGCGAGTGATGAGGCCGGCATCGGAACGCCGATCGCGCGCGCCGAGTCGAGCGCGGCGGCGAGATCCTTGCGCAGCAGGTCGAGCATGAACCCGGGCGCGTGCGAGCCGGCCAGCCAGCTCTGCGGGAGCCAGTTCTGCAGCAGGTAGTTCGAGCCGGTCGCCGTCCCGATCACGGCCAGCGTCGCATCGATGTCGGCGCCGGCCTTTGCGGCGAACGTCAGCGCCTCGATGTTGGCGATCATCGTGTTCGAGATGATGATCTGGTTGACGAGCTTGACCACCTCGCCCATCCCGACGCCGCCGACGTGGTTCGGCGTCCCCATCGCGCGCAGCACCGGCTCGGCGTCGCGCACGTCCTCGTCCGAGGCGCCGACGATGATGGTGAGCTTCCCGGTCTTCGCGCGTGCCGTGCCGCCGGAGACCGGAGCGTCGACGAAGCGAAACCCGGCGGCGCGCAGGCGGCGGTCGAACTCACGCGTCGCAACCGGCGAGATCGTCGACATGTCGATGAACAGCGTCCCGGGGGCTGCGCCATGCGTTGCGCCGTGCTCGCCGAAGAGCGCCTCGTCGACCTGCGGCGCGTCGGGGACACAGGTGATCACACACGCGCTGGCCCGCGCGACGCCGGCCGGATCGGTACCGTCCCGCGCGCCGAGCGCGACGAGGCGCTCGACCGGTTCGCGATTGCGGTGCGCGCACACGGTGAGCGCGAATCCGGCGCGCAGCAGCGACGCCGCCATCGGCTCGCCCATCGCGCCGACGCCGATGAACCCGACCGTGTTCTCCATACGAGCCGCTCGCGTACGTCGCACGGGACGCGGCGGCCTGCGAACGAACCTGGTGCGCCGTGCGAAAGCTCCAGGCGTTCGTCCGGCTCACGCGGCCGCTGTTTCTCTACGGCGGCTTCGCGGGGATCGCGCTCGGCGCCGCGGTCGCGGCGTGGTCCGGACGACGGCTCGACCTTGAAACCTATCTCTGGGCGCAAGCGCTTGTCACGGCGTTCCACGTGATGGCGCACTATGCGAACGACTACTTCGATCGCGAGTGCGATGCCGGAGCGCGGCGCACCGCGTGGTCCGGCGGGAGCGGCGTGCTCGT
>CALEOJ010000017.1 GCA_937910425.1 uncultured candidate division WPS-2 bacterium | reverse complement strand
ACCGCTGCTGGCGCGCGATCAGCGCGCGCGGCTCGAAGAGCTGCCGGGGCGCGAGCCGGCGGCCTTCGCGCGGATGCTGACCGCGATCGGCGATGCCGAGCGCATCGCGCGCACGAACGTCAGCCCCCCGCTGGTCGCCGACCTCGTCCGCATGGCGCTTGCCCCGTCGTCGCGCTAGCGATCACCAGCGTCGGGTGAAGGCGGCGTCGGTGTACGTCTTGGTGAGGACGAGCGCGACGTAGCCGAGCGCAATCGCTTGCAGCAGCGCACCGATCAGTGCGCCGAGCATCGTGAACCCGCCGGAGTACGGGAGCAGCAGAATCGCGAGTTGGGCCGACGCGATCGGCAGTGCGAAGACGAACAGCGCGATGACGACGGCCGTGGCGAGCACGGCCGCCGCGGGGTTCGCGCGAACGCGGTCGATCGAGATCTGGATCGCGGCGCCGCCGGGGACGCCGCCGATCGCCGCCGCCGGGATCGCCCAGATCAGGAACAGTGCCGCGACGACCATCAGCAGCAGATCGAGAAAGGGGATGACGCCGCCGATCAGCGCGCCCGCGTACTGCGCGACCCAGAACAGCAACGTGATGCCGAGCGCCGCGAACAGGATCTCGCCGCCGCGCCGGCGCGCCTCGGTCCAGCCGTTGTCGAACGACGCCCGGCCGTGACGCCACGCGTCGTCCGCGATGACGCAGGCGGCGCCGAGCCCGAACAGCTCGAGCAGGATCACGATGAAGCCGCCGAGCCCGGCGGTCAGGTTGCCGGCGATTCCGCCGCCGGACGGCGCGACCGCCAACCTGACCAGCACCCCGATCACCGCCATCAAGAGCGGGACGACGATAATCGACGGGTTGCGCAGCAGCAGCGGGACCGCCGCGGCGTAGACGCCGAGGTCGAGCCCCGGGCCCGGCGCGCGGCGCACGCCGTTACGCTCGCGCGCCCGAAAGCGCGCTGCCGCACGAGCACGTGCGCTCGGCCGGCAGCGTTTCGATGATCTTGAAGATCGCGTTGCGGACCCGCTCGTTGTTGCTCGCGAAGACCTGCATCACTTCGTGGTGCGAGACCGGCTGCACGCCGGAGACGCCTTCGAGCCCGACGTCGTAGTCGGTGATCAGCGAGATGTTCACGTAGCACATCTCGAGCTCGCGCGCGAGATACGACTCGGGATAGTTCGTCATGTTGATGACTTCCCAACCCAGCGAGCTGAACCACTTCGACTCGGCGCGCGTCGAGAAGCGCGGGCCCTGGATGATGACGATCGTGCCCTTGTCGTGGGTGTCGATGTCGAGTCCGCGCAGCGCGTCGACCGCGATCGGGCGCATCTGCGGACAGTAGGGATCGGCGAACGAAACGTGCGTCGTCACCGGGCCGTCGTAGAAGGTGTCCTTGCGTCCCGAGGTACGGTCGACGATCTGGTCGGCGACGACCATCGAGCCCGGCTTCACGTGGGCCTGCAGCGAGCCGCAGGCGGTCGGACCGATGATCCGCGTGACGCCGAGCGTCTTCATCGCAAACACGTTGGCGCGGTAGTTGATCGACTGCGGCGGATAGCGATGGTCCTTCCCGTGGCGCGGCAGGAACGCAACCTTCTTGCCCGCGATCTCGCCCAGCGCGATCTTGTCCGATGGCAGGCCGTAGGGGGTCTCGACCCAGATCTCGCGCGGGTTCTCGATGAGCGAGTAGAACCCCGACCCGCCGTAAACGCCGATCTCGGCGCGCTCGTCCGTCGTGTACATTGCGCGCCTAAGTAGGACGCCCAGCGAGAAATCTCCCTCGCGGCACCTTAATCCAGGAAGTCAGACGGTTTGAGCTCTTCGATGAACTTCTTGAACTTCTGCGGGTCCTCGGGTTCGGCGTTCTTGTCGGCGACGGTCTCTTCCAGCGCGATCTTGTCGCTGACGAAGATCGGCGCGTTCATGCGCAGCGCGAGCGCGATCCCGTCCGACGGGCGAGCGTCGATCTCCTGAACCTCGCCGTTCGTCCGGACGATCAGCTTGGCGAAGAAGGTCGAGTCCTTGATGTCGTGGATGACGATCTGCTCGAGCTTCGCGGAGAGCGACTCGAGGAGCGTGCGCATCAGGTCGTGCGAGAGCGGCCGCGGCACCGCGGTCCCTTCGAGCGCCAAAGCGATCGCCGTGGCCTCGAACGGTCCGATGAGGATCGGAAGGTAGCGCTTGCCCTCGAGATCCTTCAAGATGACCACCGGGTCGTGCGTGAGGAGATCGATTCCCAGTTTGTCGACCTTCATCTGCCGCATCGGGATGATACTCCGGGGGGCCGGAGGCTGAATCCTCCGGTACCGCGTACCATGCCGCTCCGTGGCATTGTCGTGTGGTATCGTCGGGCTTCCCAATGTGGGGAAGTCGACCATCTTCAACGCGCTCACGCGCTCGGCGCAGGCGCTGGCGGCGAACTATCCGTTCGCCACGATCGAGCCGAACATCGGCGAGGTTCCGGTCCCGGACCCGCGGCTGGGCGTGCTCGCCCGGCTCAGCAGCTCCGCGAAGATCGTCCCTGCGACGATGCGCTTCGTCGACATCGCGGGGCTCGTCCGCGGGGCGTCGCGCGGGCAGGGGCTCGGAAACGCGTTCCTCTCGCACATCCGCGAGACCGATGCGATCGCGATGGTCGTCCGGTGCTTCGAGGACGGCAACGTCACGCACGTCGAGGGCGATCCCGATCCGCTGCGCGACATCGAGATCGTCGACATCGAAATGTCGCTGGCCGACCTCGCGTCGCTCCAGAAGCGGCGTGACAAGCTGCAGCGCGAGGTCCGGGCCAACCCGAAGGAAGCGCCGCGGCTCGAAGCGCTCGACCGCCTCATCGCCGCGCTCGAAGCCGGCAAGCCGGCCCGGGCGTTCCCGCCCGGCTCGCCGGAGGCCGAGATCGCCCGTGAGTCGTTCCTCCTCTCGGCCAAGCCGATGCTCTACGTCGCGAACGTCGACGAGGCCCAGATCGAACGTCCCGGTCCGATGGCGCGCGCGGTGTTCGAGCACGCGAAGCGCGAGAACAGCCGCGCGATCTCGTTCAACGGCAAGATCGAGTCCGAGTTCGCCGGGATGAGCGACGAGGACGTCGAGATGTTTCGCAGCGACTACGGCATCACGAGCGGCGGCCTCGACCGGCTGATCGTCGAGGCATACGATCTGCTCGGACTGATGACGTTCCTCACCACCGGCGAGGACGAGACGCGCGCCTGGACGATCGAGAAAGGGACGAAGGCGCCGCAGGCGGCCGGCAAGATCCACACCGACATCGAGCGCGGCTTCATCCGCGCCGAGATCGTCTCGTACGCCGACTACGTGACGTACGAGACGATGGATGCGATTCGCGCCGCGGGGAAGCTGCGCTCCGAGGGCAAGGACTACGTGATGCAGGAAGGCGACGTCGTCGAGTTCCGCTTCAACGTTTGACCCGCGGCGGCGCCGACCACGGCGCCGAGCGCGGCGATGACCGGGTTCACGGGTTCGGGACGGCCGCCGTAGCGGTCAGCTCGTGGTCATCGGGGGCCCGCTCGGCGGCGGCGCGTAGGTCGTTCCCGGCGGTGCTCCGCCCGCGCCCGACAACTGGGCGCGCAGCGCGGCGTTCTCGCGCTGCACGGGCCACTCGCTGAACGCGAAGATCAGCAGCATGATGAAGTTGGCCAACGGGACCAGGATCAGCAGCGAGAGCCACGGGTTGTAGCCGGCGCGCTTCACGATCATGTAGGCGATGAACACGTAGAACGCGACCATCACCAAGATGAAGATCGCGTAGACCAGCCCGAAGGCGGCGATCGCAGCCGTCGCTGCGCCGCTCGCGTCGGACGAGGAGGAGGACTGGGCGAGGAATTCGATCATAACCGGCGACTTCGCCTCGCCGAGCGAGCGGTCCGTCTCGGCCGGCGATTCTCCAAATGGCGAGCCACACGCCAGGGAAGTTCTCCCAATGTCCTAAAGGAGCCGGACGGCTCAGGAGGCCACTTTCTCGATGTCCACAGCCGTACCGGGCACGACCGCGGTCCGCGAGGTCAGCGTCTTCGGTGATGCGATCGCGTACTTCAACGAGGCGGCGGCCCTGCTCAACCTCGACCCCGGGATCAAGGCGATCCTCACCCACCCGTCCCGGCAGATCATCTTCTCGATCCCGTTCCAGCGCGACAACGGCGGGATCGAGGTCTACACCGGCTACCGCGTCCAGTACAACTTCGCGCGCGGCCCGGCCAAGGGCGGGATCCGGTTCCACCCGGGCGTCACGCTCGACGAGGTGACCGCGCTCGCCTTCTGGATGACCTGGAAGTGCGCCGTCGTCGACCTGCCGTTCGGTGGGGGAAAAGGCGGGGTCACCTGCGATCCGTCGACGCTGTCGATGTCGGAGATCGAACGGATCACGCGCCGCTACGCCGCCGAGTTGGTCGAGGTGATCGGGCCCGACAAAGACGTGCCCGCCCCCGACGTCAACACGACGCCCCAGCACATGGCCTGGATCATGGACACCTTCTCGATGCACGTACGGCAGAACACGCCGGGCGTGGTCACCGGCAAGCCGCTCGAGATCGGCGGTTCGCGGGGGCGCGTCGAGGCGACCGGCCGCGGCGTCTCGATCGTCGCGCTCGACGAGATGGCGCGGCTTGGGATCGATCCCAAGGGCGCGCGCGTCATCGTGCAAGGGTTCGGCAACGTCGGCGGCGTCGCCGCGAAGATGTTCCAAGACGCCGGCTGCACGGTGATCGGGATCTCCGACGTCACCGGCGCCTACGTCAACACCAACGGGATCGACGCTGCGGGTGCGATGGCGTACGCGCAAGAGCATCACTCGCTCGATGGGTATCGCGGCGGCGACAAGATGTCGAACCAATCGATGCTCGAGGTCGAATGCGACGTGCTGGTCCCGGCAGCGCTCGAAAAAGTGCTGAACATCGACAACGCATCGCGGATCAAGGCCAAGCTGATCGTCGAGGGCGCGAACGGGCCGACGACGCCTGAAGCCGACCACATCTTCGCGAAGAACGGGATCATCGTGATCCCTGATATCATGGCGAACGCGGGCGGCGTGACCGTCTCGTACTTCGAGTGGGTTCAGGACCGTCAGGGCTACTTCTGGAAAGAGGCCGAGGTCAACGCGCGGCTGGAGGAAGTGCTGCTCGACAACTTCGCGGTGTTGCGCGAGATCGCGCAGTCGCGGGGGATCTCGTATCGCACCGCGGCGTACATGGTGGCGATCGATCGCGTCGTGAAGTCGCTCAAACTGCGCGGGGTGTACGCGTAGGGCGCGACTGGTCGTAGTCGCTCTGTCTTCGCATCGCTTCCGCGCTGTCATCCTGAGCCTGTCGAAGGGCTGCGCACGCTCGGGGGCGCGAACTGCGGGTCAGGCGGTGACGTCGACCCAGCGTTCGGACCAGGTGCCGACCGTGCAGATGATTTCGCTGAGGCTGCGGCCGCAGTCGGTCAGCTCGTAGGTCACGCGGATCGGGCGGTCGGACGAGACGGTGCGGGTGACCAGGCCTTCGCGTTCGAGTTCGCGGAGGCGCTCGGTCAGCAGGCGGTCGGAGAGGTTCGGGACGGCGGCGAGGAGCTCGTTGAAGCGAGCGGGTCCGGCGACCAGGACGCGCAGGACGGCGCCGACCCAGCGGCGGCCGATCAGCTCGATCGCGTACTGGAAGCGGGGGCAGAAGGGGCTGAGGTCGTCGCCGTGCTCGGCCGGCTGGACCGGGGTCTCGCGGAGGTGCATATTCTTTCTCGTTAGGCTACTTGACGTAAGTGTAGCACAGATGCTAAGATCGGTCTACACCTACACTTCGTAAGTAACGCACGAAAGACAACATTCATGGACATCGCGCTCCCGCTCCTCATCGTTCGCCTCGTCATCGGGCTCGGCTTCGCCTCGCACGGGGCGCAAAAACTCTTCGGCTGGTTCGGGGGCTACGGCCTGGCCGGGACCGGCGGCTTCTTCGAATCGCTCGGGTTCAAGCCCGGTAAGCTGTTCGCCGGTGCGGCCGGTGCCGGGGAGCTGCTGGGCGGTCTCTTGCTCGCGCTCGGGCTCGGCGGCCCGATCGGCTCGATGCTGATCATCTCCGTGATGGTCGTCGCGATCCTGGCGGTACACCTCAGCCACGGGTTCTTCGCCTCGGGGAACGGCATCGAGATGCCGTTGCTCTACGCGGCGGTCGGCTTCACGTTCGCCTTCGTCGGCTTCGGCGCGTACAGCCTCGACGCGGTCCTCGGCTGGAACGCCGTGTGGACGCCGGCGCTCGACTGGCTGTTCGTCGGGCTCGGGATCGTCGGCGGGCTGCTCAACATGGCCGCGCGGCGCAAGCCGGCGGCTCAGCCCGCGGCGTAGCCTCTAGATCCGGCGGTCCAGCTGCTGGGCCTCGGAGGCGTGCATCGGCGGGACGACTTGCTCGAACGAGGGCTCTTGCGTCTCGCCGCCGGCCGCCTCCCAGGCGGCGAAGCCGCCCTCGAGGATACGGACGTCCTCGAACCGGTTCTCACGGAGTTTCTCGGCGATCTGCGCGGTCAGGTCGCCGTCGCCTTTTTCGTCGTAGAGGACGACCGGCTTGTCGGGCGCGATCGGGATTGCGAGACGGTCGGGGGTGAGCAGGTCGTGCGGACGGTAGCGCACCGCGCCGCGGATCTCGCGGTGTCCCGCGTGCTTGCCCACGTTCAGGATCGTCGCGCCCGTGTTCTCGAGCGCGCGCAGCTCGTCGACCGTTGTTTCCATCGTACCGTAGTCTACCCGGCTCGCGAAGGAACCGAACTCTTCCGGAGGCGCAGCGCGCTGGCGATCGTCGCGACGCCGGCGATTCCTCACGCCAGCCACAGCACTGCCGGCGCAGCGCGCGCGACGGCGTCGTGCGGCGCCGCTGCGCCGGCGGCCGAC
>CALEOJ010000016.1 GCA_937910425.1 uncultured candidate division WPS-2 bacterium | reverse complement strand
GTGCCCGCGCTCGCGCAGGCTCCGGCACCGGCGGCAACCCCGGCACCCGTCCCAACCGTCAAACCGGCGGCCGCGCCGCTACCGGGCGCGTCGCCGGGATCGACCCAGGCCCCCTCCGGCGGCCCGGGGGCGATCAACGCGAACACGATCCCGACCCTCGAGCCGGCCGACCAGCGTTCACCGCTGCCGTTTCCGGCGTACGGAACGCCGGCCCCGGTCACGCAGGTGCGCACCGCCGCTGGCGTTCCCCAAGTCGTCACGCTGCAGCAAGCGACGCTCATCGCGTACGCGCGCTCGCCGCTGCTCGCGGCGGCGCGCGCAAGCGTCGAGATCGCGAGCGCGCCGGTCGGGCTGGCGCAGAGCGCGCTCTTCCCGTCCGTCACCGGCGACGCGTCGACCACGCGCTCGCACCGCCAGCCGGGAGGGTCGAACAACAGCACGACCACCGGGACCGGCACCGGGACGACGACGACGACGACGCTGAACCCGAACACGACGAGTAACAGCCTCTCGGTGCAGGTGCAGCAGCTGATCTTTGACGGCGGCCGGGTCGCGGCGCAGATTCGCGGCGCACGCGCGACGCAGTCGGCGTCGTTCGCGACCTACCAGCGGCAACTACAGACGGTCGCGTTCAACGTCGCGACGGCGTACTACAACACGCTCTCCGCGCAGCGGCTGACGCAGGTCGATCTGACGACGGTGGTGCTCGACCAGGTTCAGGAGAACTTGGTCAACGCGCAGATTCGCGCCGGCACTACCGCACGCTCCGATCTCGCGACGGCGCAGCTCCCGACCGCCCAGGCGCGTGTCGCGGTCGTGCACGCGCAAGCGGCGGAACAGATCGCGCTCGCGACCTTCGCGAACACGCTGGGGCTCGACGCCGATATCGCCGTGCAGCCGAAGGACGACGTCGGCCCGCTCAACGCGACGACCGGTACGCTGGCGGTCAACCCGGCGTTCCCGACGCCGTCGTACGACCAAGCCGTGACGCGCGCGATAGCGCTGCGTCCCGACCTGACGGCGCAGCAGCAGAACCTCATCTCGCTGCGGGAGAACCTGCGCGCAGCGAAGCTCGGCAGCTTCCCGAGCCTCAGCGGGACGGGGAGCTACGGGACCTCGTCGACCGACGCGAGCGGCGGGACGTTCCGGAACGCGGGTTTGATCGGTGTCGCGCTCACGGTTCCGATCTACGACCGCGGCGTCACGCGGGCGCAGACGGCGCTGGCGCAGGGGCAGCTCGACAATGGGGTCGCGCAGCTGCAGATCGCGCAGCAAGGGATTCAGCTGAACGTTCGACAGTCACTGGTCAATCTGGTCGCGGCGTACGCGGCGCTCGACCAGACCAATGCCGAGCTCAGCAAAGCGCAGCAGGTGCTGCAGTCGACGCAGGCCCAGTACCGGGCGGGCGTGACGACCCTGCCGCTGCTGCTCAACGCGCAGGTCGGGATCACCCAGGCGTTGACCGACGAGGTCACGGCGGTGTACACCGTCCGGCAGGCGGAGCAGGCGCTCTTGTTCGCGGAGGGCGTGAACGCCGCCGGGTGAAGTCCCCGGCGATGACCTCTGCGGTCCCGGTCTGGATCGACGATCCTACCAACGCGGCGATCCTCGCGGTGAGCGAGGATCGTCTGCAGGGCTTCCAGCTCGATCCTTTCGGCGAGATCGCCGAGCGCAGCGGAGTCGGCGTCGCGACGGTTCTGGAGCGAATCGTCGCGATGGTGCGTTCGGGGACGATCCGCCGGGTGCGGCAGACGCTGATGGCGACGAACCTCGCCGCCGGCGCGCTGTGCGCGTGGGAGGTACCGCCCGAGAACCTGAACGACGCGTTCGAGTGGCTGTTCCGCGAGGATCCGTTCTCGGGGCACGTCGTGATCCGGACGACCGACGCCGCGACGCCCGGTTCGAACTACCGGCTGTGGACGACGCTGAAGGTGCCGCAGGGATTCTCGATCGACAAGCACGCGGCGTTTCTCGCGCGCACGATCGGCGCCGGTGCGTACCGGCTGATGCCGGCCAAGGCGCTGTTCGCGCTCGGAGTGGGGCACGTACGGCGGCGAGGGATCGAACCCGGCGCACGCGCCGACGTGCTGGCCGAGGTGAAGGATACCCTGATCGTCGATCTCGACGCGCTGGAGTGGCGCGTGCTCACGGCGATCAAGCGCGAACTGGCCGATGGCGAGATCGTGCGCGACGTGTGGGCAGGGCGCGCGCGAGAAGCCGGCGTCTCGCTCGAGGAGTTCGCGCGGATCGGCGGCGCGCTGAGCGCGAAAGGCGTCATCGGCCGTTTCTCGACCTTCCTCGAGCACGTCAAGCCGAACGCCGGCACCGGCGGCAAGAGCGTCACGCGCTACAACGCGCTCTTCCACTGGAAGGTCCCGGCCGGACGCGAGATCGAGGCCGGCCGCGAACTCGGCCGGCACTACATCATGACCCACGCGTACTGGCGTGAAGGCGGCCCGGAGTTTCGGGGCGTCAACATCATGGGCGTCGCGCACGGCACCGAGAAAGAGACCGTGCTCGCCCACAAGGTCGCCATCGACGAGCACCTGCGCGAAGCCGGGATCGCGTTCGATTACACCAACGTGTTCTGGGGCGGCCGCAGTGAGATCAAGCCGTCGGAGATCGCACCCGCCGCCTACACGGAGTTCTGCGCGGCGCACCAGCTCGATCCGGAGGCGATGCGTTCATGATTCGTCGCGTTCTTGCCGCCGGTGCCGTCCTCGCACTCGCGCTCTGCGCATGCACCAAAGTCGGTGATACCGTTGCCTCGTCCGGCGGCGGCGCGAGCAGCGGACGGGCCGGGACTCATCCGAACCGGCTGGTGATGTCGACCGCGTCGGATCCCCGCAATCTCAACCCGGCGTTCGCGTCGGCGTCGCCGGTGCTGGAGCTCTCCGCATTCATCTTCTCGTACACCGTCCGGTACGACGACAAGGCCCATCCGGTCCCCGATGCGGTGAGCGAGATACCGACGGTCGAGAACGGCGATGTCAGCAAAGACGGCCTGACGATCAAGTACAAGCTGCGCCACGGCATTCGATGGCACGACGGCGTGGAGCTCACGTGCCGTGACCTGCGCTTCACGTGGCAGGTCATGATGAACCCGAAGAACACCGTCGTCACGACCGACGGCTGGAACAAGATCAAGGACGTCGACTGCAGCGATCCCTACGTCGCCGTCGTGCACATGAAGCAGATCTACGCACCGTTTCTGCAGCAGCTGTGGAGCTTGAACGGAAACGGTCCGATCATGCCCGAGCATCTGCTCGCCAAGTACAACGACGA
>CALEOJ010000015.1 GCA_937910425.1 uncultured candidate division WPS-2 bacterium | reverse complement strand
GGTCGGGATCGACGACCGCGCGCTCGCCCGGACCGCCGCGGACGGCTACGTGCGCGCGCGCTCCGGCGCGCTGACCCTCGCGCCGGGTTCGCTCGACGTGCTGACCGTGCTGCGCGAGCGCGGCTGCAAGCTCGGACTCGTCACCAACGGCTTCGCCGCGACGCATCACGACAAGATCGACCGGCTTGGGCTGCGCGAGCGGATGGACGCGTTCTTTCTGGCCGACGAGGTCGGGATGGTGAAGCCCGACCCCGAGCTGTTCCGCCACGCCTGCCGCGTCTTGGGCAGCGAGCCGGCCCGAACGGCGATGGTCGGCGACCGCTACGCGCGCGACGTCGTCGGCGCGCACGAGGCGGGACTTTTCACCGTCCTGCTCGACGTCCATGCGATCCCGATCCCGGACGGCGGCGTGGAGCCGGACGCCGTCGTGACCGCGATCTCCGGCGTGCTGGAGGTCCTGCCGTTGGCCGCGCTGCCGCGCCGCTGACGTTTCCCACCGCACAGACCTGTACTCTGCCGCAGCATGCAGGCGGCTCGCCGTTCGTGGAACTGATCCTATCGGATCGGGTGTCGTAGGTTTGTATGCCGGACGGGACCACGCACGCCCTCGATGCAATCGTTATCAAGGGCGCGCGCGAGCACAATCTCAAGAATATCGACCTGACGCTGCCTCGCAACAAGCTGATCGTGGTGACCGGCCTGTCCGGCTCGGGCAAGTCCTCGCTCGCCTTCGACACCATCTACGCCGAGGGCCAGCGCCGCTACGTCGAGTCGCTCTCCTCGTACGCCCGGCAGTTTCTCGGGCAGATGGAGAAGCCCGACGTCGACTATATCGAGGGGCTCTCGCCGGCGATCTCGATCGACCAGAAGTCGACCTCGCGCAACCCGCGCTCCACGGTCGGCACCGTCACCGAGATCTACGATTACCTGCGCCTGCTCTTCGCGCGGATCGGGAAGCCGCACTGCTACGAGTGCGGCCGCGAGATCAGCTCGCAGACCGCCGAGCAGATCGTCGACCAGATCCTGGCGTTCCCCGAAGGGACCCGGATCCAGCTGCTGGCGCCGGTGATCCGCGGCCGCAAGGGCGAGTACACCAAGCTGTTCGAGGAGATCGGGAAAGAGGGCTTCGCGCGCGTCCGCGTCGACGGCGAGATCCGCGAGCTCAAAGACAAGATCGAGCTCGACAAGAAGCGCAAGCATACCGTCGAGGTCGTCGTCGACCGGCTGGTCGTGAAGCCCGACGTGCGCACCCGCTTGACCGACTCGATCGAGACGACGCTCAAGCTCTCGACCGGGATCGTCACCGTGCTGTACAACGCGCAGCTGAAGGCCAACGCCGGCACCGCCAAAGCCACGGAGACGTGGACCGAGGCGACGTTCAGCGAATCGTTCGCCTGCGCGGCGTGCGGCATCTCGTTCCAGGAGCTCGAACCGCGCCTGTTCTCGTTCAACTCGCCGTTCGGCGCCTGTCCGGCGTGTACCGGGCTCGGCGAGAAGATCGAGATCGACGAATGGAAGGTAATCCCCGACCGCACCAAGTCGATCGCCGATGGCGCGATCGTGCCGTGGTCGAAGAACATGGGTTCCGGCCGCTACCCCTCGACGAATCCGTACTACATGCAGCAGGTCGAGAAGCTGCTGCGGTCGCGGCGCTGCAAAGCGTCGACGCCGGTCGACGACCTGCCGGAGGACGTCGTCGACACGATCCTCTACGGCGCCGACAAGAAGCAGAAGTTCGTCTACGAATCGCGCTCCGGCCACCAATGGGAATACGAGTCGCAGTTCGAAGGCGTGGTGAACAACCTGCAGCGCCGCTACAGCGAGACCTCGTCCGAGTATGTCAAGGAAGAGATCGAGAAGTACATGTCGGCCTCGCTCTGCAAGGTCTGCAAAGGGGCACGACTCAAACCCGAAGCGCTCGGCGTGACGATCGCCGATCGCAACATCGACGCGACCACGAAGATGTCGGTCGAGTCGGCCGAGGCGTTCTTCGCCGCCTTCAAGCCGAACGAGCGCGAAGGGAAGATCGCCCACCAGATCCTCAAGGAGATCCGCGCGCGGCTGGGATTCCTCAAGAACGTCGGCCTGGGCTACCTGAACCTGTCGCGTAGCGCGACGACGCTCTCCGGCGGTGAGTCGCAGCGCATCCGCCTTGCGACGCAGATCGGCTCGTCGCTGGTCGGCGTCCTCTACATCCTCGACGAACCGTCGATCGGGCTGCATCAGCGCGACAACGACCGGCTCCTGGCGACGCTGGAGACGCTGCGCGACATCGGCAACACGCTGATCGTCATCGAGCACGACGAGGATACGATGCGCTCGGCCGACGTCGTCGTCGACATCGGGCCGGGTGCCGGTGCCGAGGGCGGCCGCATCCTCTCGGTCGGGACGATCGCCGACATGGAGAACAACCCCGAGTCGCTGACCGGCGCATATCTCTCGGGACGGCAGTTCATCGCGATCCCGAAGCACCGCAAGAAGGGCCGCAGCACGCTGAGCGTGATCGGCGCGAAGGCAAACAATATCCGCGGCGTCGACGTCGACATCCCGCTCGGCACGTTCACCTGCGTGACGGGCGTGAGCGGCAGCGGGAAGTCGACGCTGGTGAACGAGGTCGTCGTCAAGGCGCTCAACCAGTACCTGCACCACCAGCCCGCGGGCGGCACGTACGGGCGGGTCAAGGGCGCCGAAGCGCTCGACAAGATGGTCGTGATCGACCAGTCGCCGATCGGCCGCACGCCGCGCTCGAACCCGGCAACCTACACCGGCACCTTCGACCTGATTCGCGAGCTGTACTCGCTCACGCCCGAGGCGAAGATGCGCGGCTACACGCAGGGCCGCTTCTCGTTCAACGTCAAGGGCGGGCGCTGCGAGGCGTGCACGGGCGACGGCATCATCAAGATCGAGATGCACTTCCTGCCCGACGTCTACGTGCCGTGCGAGGTCTGCAAGGGCAAGCGCTACAATGCGCAGACGCTCGAGGTGAAGTTCAAGGGCAAATCGATCGCCGACGTCCTCGCGATGCGTGTCGACGAAGCGGCCCAGCTCTTCGGCACGATCCCGCGCATCAAGAACAAGCTGCAGACGATCTGCGAGGTCGGCCTGGGCTACATTCACATGGGCCAGCCCGCGACCCAGCTCTCCGGCGGCGAGGCCCAGCGCATCAAGCTCGCGACCGAGCTCTCGCGCCGCGCGACCGGCCGAACCTTCTACGTGCTCGACGAGCCGACGACGGGGCTGCACTTTGCCGACATCCACAAACTGCTCGAGGTGCTGCAGCGGCTGGTCGGAATGGGCAACACCGTGCTGGTGATCGAGCACAACCTCGACGTGATCAAGACCGCCGATTACGTGATCGACCTCGGTCCCGAAGGCGGCGACAAGGGCGGCAAACTCATCGCGACCGGCACGCCCGAAGAGATCGCCGCGAATCCGGCCTCGCACACCGGCGAGTACCTGAAGGGCGTCCTCACCGACGAACGCGCGAAGGGACGGATCCGCGTCAGCGCCGAGAGCATCGCCAAGCTCGAGAGCGCGAACTTCGAGACGCTCGACGACCTCACCAAGAACGGCCGCATCCCAGTCGAAGCGTAACCCGAAACGAACCGCGCCCCATGGGAGTACGGAGCGCCATGACGACCACCGATCAGGAGATCCAGCTCAAGCAGATCGCCGCGCAGCTCGTCGCGTCGATGCTCGACAACCACAATGGCGACTGGGACGATCAGGCCACGGCGAAAGCCTTCCGGACGATCTACGAAGCCGTGAAGAGCGCGACCTAGCTCGGCTCAGTCCCGGCGTTCGAGCAAGGCGTTGGCGTCGGCGTACGAGACGCTCGGCTCCCGGGTGAACGAGAACGTGCCGCTGTCACGCAGTTCGTGCGCGATCTCGCGCAGGACGCCGAGCGTACGCCGCATCACCGACGAGCCGACGCTGACGCGGTGCACGCCGAGCCGCTGGAGCGCGGCGGCGTCCGGAACCTGCGGCCCCGCGAGGACGTTGAGCGGCAGCGGCGCCGCGGCGGCGAGCTTCCCGATCGTCTCGGCGTCGGCGACGCCGGGGACGAAGACGCCGTCGGCACCGGCTTCTGCGAACGCGTGCAGCCGTTCGACGGTCCGTTCGAAGCGCGTGTTCTCCGGTCCGATGCGCGCGAGATAGACGTCGGTGCGCGCGTTCAGGAACACGTCGGGCGCCGCTTCACGGGCGGCGCGAACCCGTTCGCACGCCTCGGCGAGCTCGTACAGCTCGCCTTCGTCCGCCACGTCCTCGAGGTTGTAGCCCGCGACGCCGGTCGCGGCGAGTCGCGTCACGAACGCGGCGAGCGACGCGGTGTCGGCGGCGTAGCCGCTCTCGACGTCGGCGGAGAGCGGGACGTCGAGCGCGCGCGTGAGCCGTTCCAGCGTCGCGAGGTGCAGGTCGACGTCGAGCACGTTGCCGTCCGCGTACCCGAGCGAGTTCGCGAGCCCGGCGCTCGACGTCGCTACCGCGGGGAACCCCGCGTCTTCGTAGACGCGCGCCGAGATGACGTCCCACGCGTTGGGGAGGACGAGGATCGCCGGTCCATCGTGCAGCGCGCGAAACGCGCGCCGCCGGGATGCGACCGTCGAGCGATCGAACGAGACCATCGTTGACCTCACCTTCCAGAGGAGAGGAGAGGTCCTACTTGCCGAGCAGCGCCGCCACCTGGTCGACGTAGGGTGCCGCGAAGGCGCGCCGCGCCGCCCATCGATCTCGGCTCGCGGTCGCATCCTGCGCGCGGGCCGATTCGTAGGCCGCCCGCACCTCGCTGTCGCGCGGCTGACGGTCCGCGGTCGCGAGGACGAACGCGCGGATCCAGGACTCGAACCCGGCGCGGTCGTGCGCGACCCGCTCGAGATCGGCGTAGACGACGCCCCAGCCGTGGGGCGCCCGGCGGTCGGCGTCGCGGCCCGCGTACACGGCCGCCTCACCGGCCGGAAGCGTCGCATCAGGCGGAGGGAGCGTCTCGACGCCGCCGATCTCCGGCGTCAGCTGCCGGAGCACCGCGAATGCGAAC
>CALEOJ010000014.1 GCA_937910425.1 uncultured candidate division WPS-2 bacterium | reverse complement strand
CAAGACGGTGCCGCCGCCGCGTTACAAGCGCTCGCAGAAAGACATCGACTTCGAGCAGCTCGAGAACCGCAACTTCGGCGCCGAGCTCCCGCGCAAACCGGCGCCGGAACCGGAACACCACGTCGAGGAGGGCGAGATCGATCCGCTCGACGCGCAGACGATGGGCCTGCACGACGAAGCGGCGGAGCTCGGTCACGAAGAGATCACGCTGAACCTCGGCGACGACCCGAAGGTCCCCGAACCCGAACACAAGACGATCCCGTAGGATCGACGTGCGGGAGAAGAAGCTTCCGCCGCCGACGCCGTCGGAGGCCGCCTTCGAGCGGCTCCTGGCGGAGTTCCCGACCCCCCAGTGTCATCCTGAGCTTGTCGAAGGATCGCCTGAGGCGTCGGCGTTTCTCGACGGGTTGTATGCGCATGCGCGCGAGTACCTTGATCGCGATCAATACGCGACGATCGGCGGTGCGTCGGGCTTCAACACGAAGGTCGTCGGCGTCACCTTCGAAGGCCGCCAGGACGTCGTCGCCGGCGTGACTGACGGTGCGCCGCTCGAGCTGCGCCGCGATCCCGGCAACGCGTACGACCCGAACGCGATCGGCGTCTGGTTCGGCGCGCTGCAGCTCGGTTTTCTGAAACGCGAGATCGCGCTCCGTATCGCACCCAACATCGACGGCGGCGAACGCTATACCGCCGACGTTACCGCGGTCACCGGCGGCGGCACCCGCAGCGTCTGAATCAACGTGTACGTCACGCGCGTGCGCGATGCCGTCCGCCGGCCGTCGGCGGACCGCAGTGCGGTCCGCCGCGAGGACGTGTTGCGCGCCCTGATCGGCGAACGCCCGCTGCGCGAGGCGCAGCGCGCCGTGCTGGAACGGCTCGACGCCGGGCGCAATACGCTCGCCGTGCTCGGAACGGGTCGCGGAAAGTCCCTGTGCTTTCAGTATCCGGCGGCGGTTCGCGCGCTGGAGCGCGGCGAGAAAACCGTCGTCCTCTATCCGCTCCGCGCGCTGGCGAACGACCAATACGAGGCGCTGATCCGGCGCCTCGAACCGCTCGGCATCCGCATCCACCGTGCCAACGGCGCGATCGAAGCCGGCGAGCGCGCCGCACTCAACGACGCGCTCGAGACCGGCGACTGGGACGTGATCTGCGCGACGCCGGAGTTCGTGCAGTTCCACCTCGACCGCTTTCGCAGCGATGCGTCACGGCCGGCGCTGATCGTGATCGACGAGGCGCACCACCTCTCGGAGTCGACGCACCGCCCGGCGTACCAGCGCGTCGGCGAGGCGATCGCGGCGCTCGGGAGCCCGCAGGTGCTGGCGCTGACGGCGACCGCGGGCGACGAGGCGTTCGCGAAGATTCGCGCGGCGCTGCGGATCGACGCCTGGGTGATCGATCCGACCGTCCGCGACAACTTGCACATCGTCGACGCGCGCGGGACGACCAACAAGCTGGCGTACATCGAACGCGTCGTCCGCGACGGCGAGAAGGCGATCGTGTACTGCAACTCGCGCACCGAGGCGACCAGGACCGCCGAGAAGCTGCGCGCCCTGCTCGGCGAGGGGATCGCGTTCTACCACGCCGGGGTGGCGAGCGCGGAGCGCGCGCAGGTCGAGCGCTATTTCCGCGAGGGAGGGATCCGCGTCGTCGTCGCAACGTCGGCATTCGGCGAGGGGATCGACCTCCCGGACGTGCGGCACGTCTTCCTGTACCATCTCAACTTCGACTTTACCGAGTTCAACCAGCAGGCCGGGCGCGCCGGCCGCGACGGCGCGGACGCGTCGATCCACCTGCTCTTCGGCGAGAAGGACCGGCACATCAACGACTTCATCATCGAACGCGCTGCGCCGACGCTGGAGACGCTGCGCCGGCTCTATGCGGCGATGAAGCGCCTCACGTCCGACGGAACGCTGCGCATGACGTACGCCGACGTCGCCGCGACGCTCGACTTCGACCGCGTCGACGGGAGCACGATCTCCGCTGCGGTGCGGATCTTCGCCGACGCGGGGCTGGTCGCGCTCGGTGACGACGAGGACGGCCGATTCGTCCGCTTCCTTCCGGTGAGCGGCAAGGTCGATCTGACCGCCACGGAGCGCTACGCCGAAGGCGAGGCGGAGCGCGACGCGTTCGCGCGCTTCCGCGACGTCGCGCTCACCGCGCGCCCCGAGGTGCTCGAATCGCTGGTGGATCGGCCGATCTACCCGAGCGGGTTCGCTCTCCTGCGCTGACGAAACGGGGCGGCAGACGGGAGGATCGCCTGCGAGTCTTTGCGGTCGTGCTGGGCGTGCTCTACGCGCTCGCGTACGGCGTACCGACGGTCTTGTACCTGACCGGTCACTACGGGTCGTCCGGGATCGTCAAGGCCGGCGCGTTCGGCACGTTGCCGCCGAACACCGACGTCAACACGGTCGGTCGGGTCGCGCCGGGATCGCCCGCCGCCCGCGCCGGGATCGTGGTGGGCGATGTGGTCGTGCGCGGGCAGACGGAAGACGCGGCGCCGTTCGAGCAGCTCTTCGACCGTGCCGTCGCGGGCCGACCGCAGCCGTATGCCGTCGTGCACGACGGCCGCCGCCGCGTGGTGACGCTGACGCCGCTCACTGTACGGCCCTCGGACGCCGAGTTCGCTCTGATCGTTGTCCAGCTGGTGCGCGGGTTCGCGATCGTGCTGATCGGTGCGCTGCTGGTGCTGCTGCGGCCCAGCATCATGACGGTGGCGTTCTACATTCTCTGCCTCCAGTTCGGCGAGCTGGCGCATCCGGCGTCCAATCTCGAGCTGGTCGCCGCAACGCCACCCTTCTGGAAGCCGGTGTTCCTTGCGCTGACGTGCTTCGTCAGCGGAGCGGGGCCCGCGAGCGCCGCGATCTTTTGCATACGGTTCCCGTCGGGCGAACCGCTGCCGGCGTGGCGACTGGTCGAGAAGGCGATGATCGCGATCGCCGCGTTGACGATTATCGACTACTTCGGCGCGGTGGTGGCCGGCGCGACGTATACGCAGCTCGGGAGCCACCTGTACGTGGTGTTCAGCGTCGCATCGTGGATCAGTTACGCCGTCGCGACGGCCGCGTTCATGGTGCGGTACGCGCACGCGTCGGGGGAAGACCGCCACCGGCTGCGCTGGGTCGCGATCGGGCTCGGCAGCTTCCTGCTCAGCTACGCGCTGTACTGGATCTCACAGAACGTGGCGAGTGCGCCGGCCGAGCTCTCCACGTGGGCGCAATTCGTCAACATCCTGCCCTTGACCGTGCTGTATGCGGTGGTGCGCCACCGCGTGATCGACGTGAGGCTGGCCGGCGGACGGGCGCTCGCGTACACGGCGCTCTCCGCGGTGCCGGTGCTGGCGTTCAAGGTGATCGACGTGGTCGTCAGCCATCAGCTCCAGCAGACCAAACTCGCGCTCGTCGCGGAGGTCGTCGTCGTGCTCGGCTTCGGTTTCTGGCTGAACGCCTCGAAGCGCAAGATCGACGACCTCATCGAGTGGGCGTTCTTTCACACCCGGCGGGTCGCCGAGGAACGGCTGAACCGCGTCGCCCGGCGCGTCGAGCACGCCACCGAACGCGACGCGGTCGACGACATGCTCGTCCGCGAACCGTTCGAGGCGCTGCAGCTGAGTTCGATCGCGCTGTACCGCCGCGTCGACGGTCCGTACGTACGCGCCGCGCAGTACGGATGGCCCACCGATCTCCTGACGCTGATCGACGCCAACGACGCGCTTTCGCTGGAGCTGGTCGCAACCCGAGAGCCGGTATCGATCGACGCGATTGCATGGCAAGCCGCTCGAACGCTCACCGGGGTCCGGCCGAGCCTGGCGTTTCCGATCATCGTGCGGCACGAAGTCGCCGGGATGCTGCTGGTCGGCGCGAAACGCGACGGCGAACGGGTGGACGGCCTGGAGCTCGACGCGATCCGCACCCTGGTCGTGGCCGCCGGGATGGCGTACGACCACCTCGATGCGCTCGAGCAGGAGCGCGTCGCCGAGGAGCTGCGTGGGGCGCTCGACGACGCGCGAAAAGAGAACGCGACGCTGCGCGAACTGCTCGGGCGCGAGGCGACGGGCGTCTAGCCCTCTTCCTCCTCGCCCTCTTCCGCCTCGTCGGTTTCAGGTTTGGGCGCGTCGCCCTCATAGGTGTTCGGCGGAGGCTTGCCTCCGGCGCGGATGATCTCGGGGTCGAGCAAAGTCGTCATGGTCGCGTCCCTTCGCACCCGACCGATCGGCATCCCGGTCGTCGACCGCGGGTCGCGATTCGCGCCGCGCCTCCGGTTCGTTACCCGCTGCAGGGACGCCGCGGGAACTTCGTGCCGTCGACGGCGACCCAGCCGTTGTCGGCGCCGCGGTGCGTCGCGCAGTGGACGTCGTGCAGACCGGCGACGAACGGGCGTTGGCGCCCGCTGGTGAGGAAGTACTGCCCGTAGGCGAACACCGCCGCCCCGCGCGGCGCCGTCACGCGGCCGTCGAGATTGTCGTTCGTCACCACCTCGACCAGCGCCGTGCGGCCGTCGGCGAGCGGGATGCGCAAGGGCAGGATCTGATGCCCGCCGTGCGGTCCGGCCCGTTGCGGGCGTGACGGGCCGATCGTCGTGCCGCACACCATGACGTTGTCGACCGGCCCGTCGTGCTGCTCGGCGATCAGCGTCGCGAGCTGCGCGTTGACGCCGGCCGTGCAGGCGGACGGCACCGCAACGTCGTTCGCCGCGGCGGAACAGGCGCCGAGCCC
>CALEOJ010000013.1 GCA_937910425.1 uncultured candidate division WPS-2 bacterium | reverse complement strand
CCCGCGGCGCGGCTTGGGCTCCATCGGCCCCGCGCCGATCTTCTGGCGCACCGCGAGCCACTGCTCGGCGCCGAGACGGCCTACCGCGGGCGGCTGCTGCGCCCTGGAACGTTTCTTCTTCTTCTTCTTCGGTTTCGTCATGGCGTACCGGGGAGTCAACTTCGTGCACCAGCGCGAAGCGTCCCGTGATGCCGATCATTGAGACGCGCGATCTCCGTAAGGTGTTCCGCTCGCTCGTCCGCCACCCCGGGGTAGCGGGAACGCTGCGCACGCTCTTCTCGCGTGAGTACGAGGACAAGGTTGCGGTCGAGGGCATCACGATGGCGCTCGACGAGGGCGAGCTGGTCGGCTACATCGGCCCGAACGGCGCCGGCAAGTCGACCACGATCAAGATGCTGACCGGGATCCTCGTCCCGACGTCGGGGACCGTGCGCGTCGCGGGGCTCGTGCCGTACGAGCAGCGCCAGCGCAACGCACGCAACATCGGCGTCGTGTTCGGGCAGCGCTCGCAGCTCTACTGGGACCTGCCGCTGATCGAGACGTTCGAGCTGCTGCGCGCGATCTACGGGATCCCGGCGCAGCGCTATCAGGCCAACCTCGACCACTTCACCGACGTGCTCGACATGGGGCCGTTCCTGCGGACGCCCGTGCGCCAGCTCTCGCTCGGCCAGCGGATGCGGGGCGACTTCGCCGCTGCGATGCTGCACGATCCGCACGTCGTCTTCCTCGACGAGCCGACGATCGGGCTCGACGTCGTCGCCAAAGAGGCGATCCGCGAGTTCGTCGCGCGCGTGAACCGCGAGCGCGGGACGACGTTCATCCTCACCACCCACGACCTGGTCGACGTCGAGCGGCTGTGCCGCCGGATCGTGCTGATCGACCGTGGCACGCTGGTGTACGACGGCGAGATCGACGCGCTGCGCGACCGCTACGGCACGCACCGCACGCTGGTCGTGACGCTGTGCGATCCCGAGCCGGTCGACGCGATCGAGGTGGAGGGCGCGGAGGTCGAGTCGCGCGAGGGCGACGTCTGGCGCCTGCGGTTCGACCGCCGCACGGTCTCCGCCGAAGTGGTGATCCGCCGCGTCGCCGACCGCTACTGCGTGAGCGACCTCTCCATCGAGGAACCGGCACTCGAGTCGATCATCCGGCGCATCTACCTCGAAGGGTACAGTGACGCGCCGGGTTCGCCCGCCGGCGAACCAGCTACGGCACCCGCGTGATCAGTTGCGGATGGGCGTTCAACCCGAGCACGCCGATCGAGGACTGATGGTCCGTGCCGTCGCTGTGATAGACGAGGACCAGTTGCGAGCCGCCCGCGAGCTGCGTGGGGACCGTGACGTTCAGCGCGCCGTTTCCGGCGCCGTCGGCGGTGAAGTTGTTGGTCGCCCCGACGACGTCGAGCGGTGTGAAGACGGCTCCGGTGCGCCCCGCGAGCTGCCGCACGAACAGGCTGTAGCGCGCGTTCGGGAGCAGGCCGCGGAACGAAGCCTTGACCACCGAGCCGCCTTGCGGACCCGGCTCGAAGGTAGCCGTTCCGGTGGCGGTGCGCCAGACGCCGAGCCCCGCCTTGATCGAAGCGCCGTGAGCGTTGACCAGCGGTGCGGCGTCGGAATCATTGTCGCCCGGCGGGCGCAGACCCCAGTCGTGCGCGTTCTCGCCGGTCTGCGCTTGCGCGCTCGTGTCTCGCACGAAGACCTGCGGCGGCTGGGCGGTGTTCGCGGCGGTCACGGGTTGGAACGTCGCGCCGGCGAGCGCGACGAGGACGGCGGCTGCTAGCATATGTCTCTAGTACGTACCGAGCCCGCCCCGCGTTCCCTTTCAATAAAAAACCCCGCCGTAGCAGGGTTTCTCGAATTTTGCGGGTCGGAGCTACGCGGCATGCTTTTGCTCCCTGGAGCCTATTTGGGAGCCTATCGCCTGCGGCACACCATACTTCGCGAGCGTGAGATCGAAGGCGTCGGCAAGTGGGGCTTGATCTTCCGGGATCGCCGAGGAGTAAATGTCCAGAGTAATCGACGGCTTCGAATGCCCCATGCGGCGGGAGACGGCGGTCAAGTAGGCACCGGACCGCAGAAGCCGGGTCGCCATCGTGTGTCGGGTCGAGTGGAAGTGATAATGCGGCACCCCGGCGGCTTTCAGCAGAGCGACCCAACGAGTGTAAAACTTGATCCGGGTGAACGGCTTTCCGTCGTCGGTGAAAACAAGCTCGGTAGGGGCATTCTTTTGGCTCAGGACGAGTGCAAGAGCCTCCAGGGTCCTACGGGATAGCCGGATCGTCCTGACGCTCGCGTCCGTCTTGGTCGCCATTTTCAGGACCGGTTTTCCGTTGATCGTGTCGCAGGTTTGGCGGATCGTCACCGAACCGGCTTCGAAGTCGATATCCTTGACCGGGAGTCCCAGGATTTCGGCTTGACGGCACCCGGCGTCAAAGGCGAACAGGACGACCGCCTCCCATTCCGAGTTGCCGACGACGTGCCGAAGGAGCTTGGCTTCATCGCTGGGATGGAAGGCGACGACCTCGGACTTGGGTCGCTTGGGCGCGGCAGAAGTCTTGATCGGGCTCTTGGGATGACGAACAAGCAGATCACGCTTGCGACCGCCGGTTTTGAACGCTATTCCAAAG
>CALEOJ010000012.1 GCA_937910425.1 uncultured candidate division WPS-2 bacterium | reverse complement strand
GAAATGAATCAGCGTAGGCGGCGCTTCGCGGTGAGCAAGCCGGTGTTGACCCCGCCGAGCGCGAGGCCGCCGTCGAAGCGAGCCGATTCGACCTTGATGCAGCGGTCGACGACGACGTCGAGTCCCGCCTCATCGGCCAGGCGGATCGCTTCGTCGTTGATCACGCCGTACTGGAACCAAATCGCTTTGGCACCGGCGGCGATCGCGTCGCGCGCGACCTGCGGCGCGTCGTCGGGTTTGCGAAACACGTCGACGATGTCTGGCGCGCCGCGCTCGGCGGCATACGCCGCGAGCGTCGGGTAGCCGCGCACGCCGTCGATCTCCGAGAGCGCCGGATTGATCGGCGTGACGTCGAGCTTGCCGCGCGTGCGCAGGAACGAGAAGACGAAGTAGCTCGGGCGGCTGTGGTTCGCCGACGCGCCGACCATCGCGACGGTCTTCGAGCGGTCGAGCAGCGCGCGCCGCTCCGCCGCCGTCTGCAGGATCACGCGCGCACCTCGGCAGCTTTTTTCGCGGCGGCGAGCCCGCGCTCGAGGTCCCAGATCAGGTCCTCGACGTCTTCCAGCCCGACCGACAGGCGCACCATCTCCGGGCCGACGCCAGCCGCCAGCAGTTCGTCGTCGGAGAGCTGCTGGTGCGTCGTCGAGGCGGGATGGATCACCAAGCTCTTCGCGTCGCCCACGTTCGCGAGATGGCTCCAGAGTTCGAGCGATTCGATGAAGGCGCGGCCCGCGTCACGCCCGCCGCGCAAGCCGAACGCGAACACTGCGCCGGATCCGAGTGGGAGGTAGCGTGCCGCGAGCGCCCGATCGGGGCTGTCGGGCAGGTCGGCGTACGACACCCAGGCGACTTCTTCGCGGCCGCGCAGGAACGTCGCGACGGCATGCGCGTTGGCGACGTGTTGCGGCATCCGCAAGCCGAGCGTCTCGAGTCCCTGCACCAGCAGCCAGGCGTTCATCGGCGAGATCGACGCGCCGACGTCGCGCAGCACCTCGACGCGCGCGCGCTGGACGAACGCGTACTCGCCGAACGTCTCCGCGAAGTTCAGACCGTGATATCCCGGACTCGGCGTCGCGAGCAGCGGATGCTTTCCGGCGGCCCACGGGAACGTCCCCGACTCGACGATTGCGCCGCCGAGCACCGTGCCGTGTCCGCCGATGAACTTCGTCGCCGAGTGGGTGACGATGTCGGCGCCGTGCTCGATCGGCCGGCACAGGTACGGCGTCGCGAACGTGTTGTCGACGATCAGCGGAACGCCCGCAGCGTGCGCGATTTCGGCAAGCGCGGCGAGGTCGGCGACGTTCCCCTTCGGGTTTCCGATCGTCTCGATGAACACCGCCTTCGTGTTGTCGCGCAGCGCGCCGCGCACCGCGTCGAGATCGCTGCCGGGGACGAACGTCGTCTCGATCCCCATCCGCCGCAGCGTCACGCCGAACTGCGTGATCGTGCCGCCGTACAGGTTCGCCGACGCGACGAGATGGTCGCCGTTCTGCGCGAGGCTCAGGATAGCGATGAGCTGCGCCGACAGCCCGCTCGCGGTCGCGACCGCACCGAGCCCCCCTTCGAGGCTGGCGAGCTTCTCCTCGAACGCCGCGACCGTCGGGTTCCCGATCCGCGTGTAGATGTTGCCGTACGTGCGCAGCGCGAAGAGTTCCGCCGCATGCTCGGTCGAGTCGAAGACAAAGCTCGTCGTGAGATGCAGCGGCAGCGCACGCGCCCCTGTCTCCCCGTCCGGCGGCGTCCCCGCATGCAGCGCCCGCGTCCGAAACCCAAAAGTCCGCTCGTCCATCAGATGCCAGGACCACGCGAGGCGCCTGCGGGTTCCCGAGGGGTCGGCGGCCGTCGCGTCAGAACACCCCTCCGATGCGCGCCGCCATCGCTTGCGTTCTGCTGCCGACGCTCTTGGGAGCAGCTCCCGAGGCGGGGCTGCGGGCCGAGGATCACGTCTACGCGCTTGCCCAGACGTGGTCGTGCCGCACGATGCGAGGTGCCGAGACGCACAAAACCGGAACGCGCACGGGCGACCGAGTCGACGTCCTCAACGACGTTCATCCCGCCGGTGCGCCGGCCTACGTACTCAACGATCGCTACGGCTTCGATCCTGCTACCGCGCAGTGGCACGTCGTTCTCGGGACGGGATCACCGATCGCGATCGAGGCCATCGCACCGCCGTGGACCGGTGCAACGTGGGAGCTCACCGGCCGGCAGATCGGCGGCGCGCCGGCTCGGGTGACGTACGAACTCTTCTCCGATCAGGACATGCGTCGCAAGATCGAGTTTCTTTCCGGCGGTGCCTGGAGGCTTTCCGGCGCCGAGCGCTGCATCCGCGGCGAGGAGTCTCCGCCCGCGAACGTGTGCATAGCGTCGAATGCGCCGTCTCACCTCGTGTCATTCGCCCCGCTCGACTTCCGCACGATGCCGACGCAAACGCCGGACGGGACGGTCGAGATTGTGATCCATCTCGACGAGCAATCCCAAGTGCGCTCGACAACGACGATCCAGTCGCCGTCGCAAGTGCTCACAGCGGCGTTCCTGCAATCGGTGCGCGCGTCGACGTTTCAAACGGAGATCCGCGACTGTCGAAGCGTCGCCTCCGACTACAAAATGAGAGGCACCGTCGCCAACAACCGATTCACCCTCCAGTACTGAGCGCACCATGGTGGCCGCTGGGTTGTTCCGCCTCCCGCCGCGAGCGGTGATGCGGTAGGAACGCCGACGGAGGTTCATAGGAGACGACGGAGGTCGTCGGGACTGATCCCTGCCGCATCGAGCAACGCCGAGAGGGTTCCGCGCCGAAGAGGCTTGTGCAGCGGGATCGTGACGTGCTCGCCCGCGCGTTCCATGCGCACGTGAGAGCCGGTTTGGCGTAGGTTCTGCCAGCCGGCACGCTCGAATATGCGGACGAGCTCGGCCCCGTTGATAACGGGAAGTTTGCGGCTCATAGGTGTCTAGAAAATAGGCGTACGGAGTCGTCGTGTCAGGCGGCAGGCTCGATCACAACACGCTCGACCCGAATCTCGGCGTCACCGTCGGGATCAGGAAGCTCCTCCCCTCGTTCACGCGCAACCGAGATCTCGAGTTCGATCGCGTCCTTCGCCATCCGGAGAGCGTCCGCTACGTCGTCGCCCCAGGTAAAGACGCGCGGGAAGGCCGGGATGATGGCTCGGAAGCCTTCTTCGTCCGGTTCGAGGATCACGCGATAGGCAAGCGGCTCCGACATACACGAGAGATTCGACGCCGAGCCCCTCGACTCCGGGCCGGCGTACGCGGCGCGAGCGGCCCGTCTCCGTATAGTTTAGGAGGGATGCGCCACGCTGCCGCGTAGCCGCCGCTCATGAAAACGTTGCTGGGTGCTTCGTTCACTCGCATCGCGGCCGCGGCGATACTGTGCATTCTGCTCGGGTCGGTCGCGGCGGCAAGCGATGTGTTGCCGCGGCGGGGGATTCTCGGCGTCGGTACCGCCGACACGAACGGGGCCGTAACGATCACGGCCGTGCTGCCGTCCCTGCCCGGCGCGACGGCGGGATTGCAGCGCGGTGACGTCATCACGTCCGTCGACGGCGTGCCGGTCGCGAACAACGCCGACTTTCTCAAGAAGCTGCGGCGGCCGGGTGGTCAGGCAGTCGAACTTGGCATCATGCGCGCAGGGACGGCGATGACGGTGCGCGTCGTGCTGCTGGAAGCGCCGAAGGAGCACGATCCCGCGGTCGACACAGGCAGGCCATAGTCTCTCCGGACCGCCTCCGGGAAGGCTCGGGCCCCCGGTCGATAGGGCCGAAAGCCTCCGCTCGCATCGGCGCTTCCCGGAAAAAGTACGACTACGATGTTCCGCTCGCTGGACCACCTCCGGATCTTCCTCGGCGTCCCCCTCTACCGCAGCGCGACCGGCGGCGAGTGCGATAGCCGTGTCTCGGCCCATTGGGACTGCGGCTGCATCGCGAGCGGCGCGAGCTTCGCGAAGCTGCACCTCAAGACGTGTAACTCGCACCGTGCCGGCCGGATCGAGCTGGAGCCGGTCGCGACCTGACCTCGACCACGCCGAGCGCGTCGAGAATCGCGCCGCGCGTCGCCGTCTCGCCGACCTGACCGGTGAACGCGATCTCCGCGGGTGAGCCCGCCAGCACGACCACGCGGTCGGCGAGCGCGAGCGCATCGTCGACGTCGTGCGTTACCAGAATCGCCGACGCGCGGGTGAACTCCAAGATCTCGCGGACCGCCGCGCGCAGCTCGATCCGGCGCAGTGCGTCCAGTGCCGCGAACGGCTCGTCGAGGAGCAGGAGCGCGGGATCGCGGACGAGCGCGCGCGCTAGCGCAGCGCGCTGGGCCATCCCGCCGGAGAGCTCTTTCGGGATTCGCTTCGCGGCGTGCGCGAGCCCGACCAGCGCGAGCACGTTGCCGACTCGGGCGCGCTCAGCGTCGTTGCGCGCCGGGAACGCGACGTTGCGCTCGACGTCGAGCCACGGAAAGAGCCGCGGCTCCTGGAACACGACGCCGATCTCGCCGGTCGTCGCGATCGTGCCGGCATCGCTGCGCTCCAGCCCGGCGATGCAGCGCAGCAGGGTCGACTTGCCGCAGCCGCTGGCGCCGAGGATCGCGACGCGCTCGCCGCGTGCGACGTCGAGATCGAGCCCGTCGAAGACGAGGTGCGTGCCGTATGCCTTGCGCAGCGCGCGGATGCGGGCCGCGCTCACGCCTGCACCGTGTCGGTCCAGCCGACGAGCCGTTTCTCGAGCAGGCGCATCGCGCTCTCCGAGAGCTTGCCGCACGCCGCGAAGAGCAGGATCGCGACCAGGATCTCGTCGGTGCGCGAGGTCTGCTGGCCGTCGGTGAGCAGGAAGCCGAGCCCGTTGGTCGCCGCCAGCAGTTCGGCCGCGACCAAGAACAGCCACGCCTGCGTGAGGCCGATGCGCGCGCCGACCAGCAATTGCGGCAGCGTCGCGGGGACGAGCACACGCGCGATCAGCGCGAAGCGTGAGAGGCCGAAGATCGTGCCGACCTCGACCAGCTTGCGGTCGACGCCGCGAATCCCGCTCACCAGCGCCACGTAGATCGGGAAGAACGCGCCGATCGCGACCAGCGTGATCTTCGCCGTCTCGCCGATCCCGAGCCACAGCAGGATCAGCGGCACCCATGCGAGCGACGGCACCGCGCGAATCCCTTGCAGCGTCGGGTCGAGCGCGCGCTCGGCGATCCGCGAGCCGCCGACCAGCGAGCCCAGCACCAGCGCGCAGAGCAGTGCGATCGCGAAGCCGAGCGCGACGCGCTCGACGCTTGCGCCGAGATCGCGCCACAACAGCCCGCTTTGCGCGAGGTCGAGTAGCTCGCGCACGACGTCGCGCGGCGAGGCGAGCTGGTACGACTTGATGAAGCCGCTCGCGCTGGCCGCCCACCATCCGGCGAGCAGCGCGAGCGGGACGACGAACCTAGCCACGCAGCGCGGTCGTGGCGGGGCGCGCGTCGATCAGCGCGACGACCGCACCGTCGAGGTCGGCGTCGGGCTTCGCCAGCTTGTCGGCGCGGATCAGCGGAACGACGCCGGCGATCGCGTCGTGGTAGTCGGTCCCAGGCGTGCCGTTGCCCGGGTACGTCGTGCGCTCGCGCAACTGGAGATCCGCCACGCGCCGTTCTACCTTCGATGCGTCCGACAGGAGTGCGGCGGTCTCATCGACGTGCGTCGCGGCGTACTTGCGCGCGCGGTCGTACTGCTGCAGCACGATCGCGGCGACGTCGCCGTGTTCCGCGAGGAAGTCCTCACGCACGTTGAGCGCGCCCCACGTGTTGAAGGCGACGTTGCGGTAGAGCAGCCGCGAGCCGGCGTCGAGTTGTGTCGCCGCCATGTGCGGATCGAGTCCCGCCCACGCGTCGACTTGACCGCGCTCGAGCGCGGTGCGCCCGTCGGGATGCTGCAGGTCGACGAGCTGCACGTCGCCGGGCTGCAGTCCGTTCGCTTGCAGCGAGCGCAACAGGAAGAACCACGGATCAGTGCCGCGCGTCGCGGCGACTTTCTTGCCCTTCAAGTCCTTGACGCTCTTGAGCGGCGAGTCTTTGGCGACGACCAGCGCAGTCCACTCCGGACGCGAGTACAGGAACACGGTCTTGATCGGCGCGCCGTTGGCGCGTGCAAGCAGCGCCGCGCTGCCGGCGGTCGAACCGAACTGCACGGCGCCGGCCTGCAAGTATTGATTCGCCTTGTTCGAGCCGAGCGAGAGCACCCACTCGACCGACGTCCCGCGCTTCGAGAGCGCCTCTTCGAGCCAGCCCTTCGACTTGAGCACGAGGCTCGGCGGATTGTAATACGCGTAGTCGACGCCGAGCTTGTCGAGGCCGGCGGCGCGCGCGTGAAGCGGAACGCCGGCCGCGAGCGCAGCGGCGCCGGCGGCGGTAAGGAACTCAGAGCGGGAGAGGGATGCCATGGAACGCCTCCTGGTGAGATAGGAAGGAGTGGGTGAAAACGAAGAGCCCCCGCCGGATCGGCGAGGGCTCTGCGCGATGTCTGTGCGCCGAAGCGCTAGCTCATGCCGAAGCTCGCCGATCCCGAGAGGGGAGACAGCAAATGCACATCGCCATGAGACAGTATTGGTTCGGCACGATTGAGCGCGACTTTAGCATGCGGCGCCGGAATAGTCAAGGCGGTGTGCTATGCTTCTCTTGTGCGGTAAGGCGCCGGTCCGAGGGACCGCGCCCGTGGGGGTGCAGCGCGGAGACGCCTTGCTCGACGCCGCGGTTCAGCGCGCCCGGAGGCTCACGTCGCCTTTTTACAAGCGCGGGCGGCTCGTCGCCGTGGTATCCTTCACGCAATGGAGTTACAGACCGTCTGCTACATCAATGCGCCGCCGGAACGCGTGTGGCGCGCGCTGTGCGACGGGCAGCCGATCGCGGCGGCGATGCCCGGGCTGGAACTCCGCTCGACGTTCGAACCCGGCTCGGCGTACGCCTACGTCGGCCGGCTGCCGGACGGTTCGGAGGTGAGCTACGTACACGGCACGGTGCTCGCGAGCGAGCCGAACCGCCGGATGGAGATGACGTATCGCACCGGCGACCAGCCCTTCGAGTCGCGCGTGGTCTATGCGCTCGAACCGGTCGCGAAGCGCTACACGAAGCTCACCGCCGTGCAAGACCGATTCGAGCCGGGCGACCCGAACTACGAACTCAATCTCGACGGCTGGCCGAAGCTGCTCTCAAACCTCAAGTCGTTCATCGAAACCGGCGAAGTGATGAACTACCACGCCCAGAGCTGAGCGCGGTCGCGGGAAGACTTTATGAGTTGGGCATGTCCGCGGTGTGCTCGGACCTTTCGTCAGGTCAATCAACGTCACGCGTGCGGGATCGGTAGCGCTGCTACCTTGCTCAAAAGTAGGCCACCGGCACTTACCGATCTCTACCGGAAACTCGAGACCACCGTAAGGGGCTTTGGCGACGTGGAGGTAGTCACACGTAACCGGTACGCGCTGTTCCGGACGACACGCATCTTTGCGGACCTGACGGTAATGCGGGATGCGCTGCGCGTGGTGATTCACCTCGGTCGCAAGGCCGGCGCACCGTACTTCATCAAAATCGTGCAGGGCGACAACCGCGTCTCACATGTCGCCCTTGTTCGGACCGCCGACGACCTGCGCACGATCATTCCGTTTTTGCGTGAAGCATTCGACCTCGCCGTGAGTGAAGAGTCATAAAACCTCAATCCGCTATTTCACGCGGAACAAGGAGACATATGCGGCTCAGGTCATCCTCCTGCGGGCGGAGTCGCCGCCCATGAGAGCACCGGGCACTGCTCGGGGCATGCAGCACAGTGCTGCCTGACCGCGCTCACGACGAATGTTAATAGACGGTTTGAAGTGCAAAATCCGAACCTTCGGCGGCCGATGTTCCGTATACGGAGTAGGGCACTCCAGCCCCCGATCCACGCACCCGCCGGCTCAACCGGGCGTCGAAAGTCGTGGACGTTAGCCACCGAGGCGTGAGGCGGCCAATTTTCGCCTGGTTAGGCGCGGCGCTCCACCAGCAGTGCCTGGTTGCCGATGCCGAACCAGCCGTCCGCATCCGCGAGCCGCAGGCTGGTCATCCCGAGGCCGTCGCCGGTGAGCTCCGTGCGCGCGTAGAGCAGCACCCACTCCTCGCGCGGATACCGCTGCAGCGCGAGCGAGAGCGAGGGTGGTATGAAGAGCCATTCGCCCATCGGCAGCTCGCCGCTGATCCCGTTCGCGGAGTCCGCGATGACGAGCGCCGAGTCGATCGGCTCGTGCGCTTCACCGGCGATGAGGGGGACCCGCGTGCGGCCCCAGATCGCGGCGGGTCCGAGGACGCCGCCGCCGTGCACCTCGCGCCATTCGATCGCCTGGCCGTAGCCGGAGGTCGTGATCCAATGCTGCCGCGCATCGGGCGGCGGCAGCGCCGGGACCGGGTCCGGCGGCGTCACGCCCGGCGGTACCGCTCCCTCTCGCTGCACGGCGACACGCCAGAGGCGCACCGACACGACGTCGCGCCCG
>CALEOJ010000011.1 GCA_937910425.1 uncultured candidate division WPS-2 bacterium | reverse complement strand
CCAGGGCCTCGAAGGCCGTCGCTGCGGGGACCTCGACGCCGCGCGCCGTCGCGGCGCTTGAGGTTCGACGCGCGAACCTCGCCGACGACGGTGATCGACAGGACGATCGCCGGTGCGCGCGTCAGGTCGCCGCCCGCGATCGCGCAGCCGGCCTGCTTCGCGAGCGCCGCGATCCCGTCGTAGCAGGCTAGCAGCCACGCCGGATCGGTGCCGGACGGAAAGCCGAGCGCGACCGTCGCCAGCACGGGACGCGCGCCCATCGCCGCTACGTCGGAAAGGTTCGACGCCAGCGCGCGCCAGCCGGCGTCGCACGCGCTCATCGCCAAGCGCGTGAAGTGGACGCCTTCGACCAGCGCATCGGTCGTGATCACGCTGCGATTGCTGCGCGAGGGTTGCCACGCAGCGGCATCGTCGCCGATTCCAAGCAGCAGCCGCTGCGCCGGCACGCCGGCAAGCCGCTCGCGTATCGCAGCTACGAGTTCGTCTTCGGTCACCGCGCCGCGCGCTGCGCCGCATCGATGCGGCGGCGCATCTCGCGCAGGGCCTCGGGCGGATCGTCGGCGGCGAAGACCGAGTTTCCCGCCACCAGGACGTCCGCGCCCGCGTTGACCGCGCGCTCGACGTTCTCCAAGCCGATCCCGCCGTCGACTTCGATCTCACCGGCCGGATTGCGTGCGTCGAGCAGCGCGCGCACCTCCGCGACCTTCGCCAGCGCACGTTCGATGAACGACTGACCGCCGAAGCCGGGGTTCACACTCATGACGAGGACGCGGTCGATCTCCTCGACCAGGTCGACCAGCATCGCGACCGGGGTACCGGGGTTGATCGCGATCCCGGCCTTCGCGCCGATATCGCGCAGATGGCGCAGCAGGCGGTGCTGATGCGGCGTGGCCTCGTAGTGGAAGGTGATGATGTCGGCGCCCGCGTCGCGGAATGCGTCGACGTGCTTTTCGGGCTCGACGATCATCAGGTGGCAGTCGAACGTCAGGTGCGTCAGCTTGCGCAAGTCCTTGACGATCTTCATCCCCCAGGTGAAATTGGGGACGAAGACGCCGTCCATCGAGTCGAGGTGGAGCTCGTCCGCGCCGGCGCTTTCGACCATCCGGATCTGGTTCGCGATATCGGCGAAATCAGCCGACAGCAGCGAGGGTGCGATCTTGATGGCGCGCCGCGCCGTGCTCACGGTTTGGTGTTCTTTCCGGAGTCCGGCTTCAGCGAGGGGATCCAGCGGTTGGGCTCGCGACCGATCTGGGTTTGATTGAGCAGCTCATTGTTGATGTAGGTATCGATCTCGCCGGTGCCGACCGCCGTCACGTTGAAGTCGAGCTTCTGACCGCCCTGCGCGAAACCGTCGTACACGTTCCAGGTCCCGGTGTCGTCGCGGATCTCGATGCGCACGTGCGCCGCGTCGTCGCGCGGCGGGACGGTCGCCGAGGCGTGCACTTGACGGATCAAATAGCCGTACTCGCCCGGACCGGCGCTGACTTGCAGCGAGACCTCTTCGAACGGATCGATCGTCGCTCCGGCGTTGGGACTCTGGCGCACGATCACGCCGCGCGAGGGTCCCGACGTCCCGAACGGCGTCCACACGATCTGACCGAGATGGACGCGATCGTGCTGTGCCGCCGAGCGCGCTTCGTCGATCGACATACCGGTGTAGTTCGGCACCTTGACCCCGCCCGGCGGACCTTTGCTGAGCGTCAGCGAGACCTTCGTACCTTGGCGCACGCTGGCGAGCGGGGCCGGATCCTGCCCGACGATGTGGTCGCGCGGAACGTTGTCGTCGGCGATGTACGACGTCTTGTCGAGCTCCAGCTTGAGGCGGTTGAGGTCGACGCCGGCGTTGCGCAGCGTCTCGAAGCGCACGTCGGGCATCGGGAAGATCACGACGCCGCTGCTGACGACGAGCGAGATCTGCCGGCCTTCGCGGACCCGGGCGCCGGCGGCCGGCTGCTGGTTGCTCACGACGTCCTTCGGATAGCGGTCGCTGGGCTGGGTCGCGATCACGACGCAGCGTAGCCGCAGACGCCCGCACTCGGCGTGCGCGTCGAGGTTCGTCTGTCCGGTGAACGCCGGCACGTAGACCGTCGCGGCGGTCGGTGCGAAGAACTCCTTGATCGAACGGCCGAACCACACCATCACACCGACCGCGAAGGCGAGCGCAATCGCGAAGGCCCAGTCGCGGTCCAGCAGCGGCGCGAACCGCCGGCGGCGTCCGGCCGGCGCGATCTCGGCGCCGTCCAACTGCATCAGGCGAGTGCCTCGAGTTGCGCTTCGTCGAAGTCCGCGTTGCTGTAGACGTGCTGCACGTCCTCGTGTTCCTCGAGCGCGTCCAGGAACGTCAGCACTCGCTCGGCATCCGAGCCGCCGGGCCGCGAGGTCTGCGTCGGCTCCATCGCGAGCTGCGCCGAACGCACGTGCAGCTTTTGTGCCTCGAGCCCGTCCTTGACCGCCATCAGCGACTGCGGCTCGGTGACGATCTCGGCACCCTGTCCTGAGCTTGTCGAAGGACCGAAACGCACGTCGATCACACCGTCGACGAGCGCCTTCTCGGTCAGTTCGTCCTCCGAGAGCGTGCCGGGATCGACCTCGATCAGCCCGCGCGCCGCGAACATCCAGCCGACGCTCCCGGTCTCGCCGAGGGTGCCGTCGTTGCGGTTGAACAGGAAGCGCAGCTCGGAAGCGGTGCGGTTGCGGTTGTCGGTCGCCGCGTCGACGATCACCGCGATCCCGGCTGGACCGTACCCTTCGTACCGGAGCTCCTCGATCTCGCGCTCGCCCGCGCCGCTCACGCGGCCGATCGCGCGCTTGATGTTGTCCATCGGCATGTTGTTCTCGCGCGCTTTCTCAACCGCCATCTTCAGACGGTAATTGGCCTCCGGGTCCGACGAACCGTTCTTCGCCGCGAGGATGATCTCTTTACTGAGCTTGGTGAAGAGCGCGCCGCGCTGAGCGTCGACCTTGCCCTTTTTCAGCCGGATGTTGTGCCACTTGGAATGACCTGACATGTTCCGCCGATTTCTAGTTGCGGTGGGGGATGATCCAGCTGGTGCCGGGGATCCCGAGCTCGTCCGGCCACATGCGCTGGTACCAGGCCGCGTAGGTCACCTTCGTCCCGGCCAGCACCGGATAGAAGAACACGAACAAGCCGACGACAAGCGCGCCGTACACGCCGATCGTCCAGCGCGCGGTGTCGAACGATCGCGCCGACAGCCGTTTCCACACGTAGTGGATCAGCACGACGTCGCACAGCACGATCACCGCGAGGTTCGGCAGGAAGTGGTACTCGAACATGAGCCGGGGCGAACCTGCGTACGGCAGCCACTGCATGAAGTACGCGATCACGAGCAGCGCGTAACCCTTGTTGCGTTCGCACCATGCCAGCCAGGCGACGAACGGCACCGAGATCAGGCCGAGCATGAACACCGCCGGGTTCGGCAGCGCGAGGATCTCCGCCACGCAGCACGCGGCGCCGTTCGAGGCGTCGAGACCGGCGCGAAAATCCTTGTAGTAGTAGGAGATCGGGATCTGCTCGATCGGCCACTGCCACCACACCGAGGAGTACGGGTGCGTTGCGTGCGTGACGCCGTTGCTGTGGTACCAGTACATCTGCTGCTGCAGCGCGATCAGGTCGGAGAAGCCGTGGCCGAGCATGAAGAACGGGATGTAGGTGATCGCGTAGATCGTGGCGGCGGTGAAAGCCGTCACGCCCAGCACGATGTCGATCGGGAAGCCGCGCGGGTTTCCGTACAGTGCCCGCCGGCCGAGGAAGCGCTGCGCGCTGACGGCGATGATCACGGTCCAGACGATACCGAGGTCCAGGAAGCCGCTCCATTTGCTCGAGAGCAGCAGGCCCAGCGAGACGGCGAGGACGGCGAGCCAGATCCGCGCGTCGCGCGCGGCGATCCGAGGCGCGCCGTCGACGGCCATCTGGCCGGACGGTGCGAACGCCGCGGTGGCGACCGGCGTCTGGTACGTTTCGACACCCTTGTCGATCCGCACGCGCAGGTCGTCCGGGTCCTTCCCGCCCGGCTCGTACACGGTCGTGCCGCCGCGCGCGTCGGTCTCGACGACGGTTCCGTCGGCGTACGATGCGACGCTACCCGCTCGTTCGCCGCGGGAGCCGATCCAGCGCGCAAGCAGGTAGACGCCGAGCTCGAAATAGATGAAGGCGATAACGTACGTCATCGCGCTGGGGTCGACCGGCGCGATACCGGCGCCCAGCTCGGACCGAGTATGTCCGGGCACCAGGTTCGCAACGAACGCTAGGGCGGCCGCGACCAGCGTGCCCCCCAGCATCGTGAGCCAGAACATCGTCCCGAACCGTCCCGGGACGACCGGCTTGACGCGAATCTGCGCCGCGAGCAGATAGCGGTACAGTGCGTAGAGCACGAGCACCGCCAGCGTCGCGATCGTGATCTCGCCCGTCGCGATGCGCTCCTCGACGAAATGGAAACCATCGAGCGCGAGCAGACCGGCGCCGAATGCCGCCAGCCACGTCTTTCCGGTCAGGCGCTTCGCGAACGCGTAGATCACGATGCACTCGAGCGAGCCGATCACGACGTTCATGAAGCGCCAGCCGGCGGCGGTGTTCCCGAGCCCGTGCAAGCCGCCGAACAGCGCCATCGAGAACGCGATCACCAGCTTGGTGAACGGCGGATGCGTCCATTCGAACTGCATGATGTTGCGCAGATATTCTTCGCCCGCGCGAGCGAAGTAGACTTCGTCGAAGATCCGCTCCGGCGGCCACCAGTATCCGACGACGGCGATCAGGAACGCCACGAACGCGATGCCGCCCGCGATCGCCCAGTCGATGCGCACCATGCCGACGAGCCCTTCGCGCGGATCGAACCAGCCGCGCGCACGGGCGAGCGCCGCGTCGAGAAACCCCGGCTGCGGCTTGGCGGCACCGACGCCGGCGGCGGCACCGGCGGTCGCCTCACCGAGGCCGCCGAGATACAGGTAGCCGAGCCAGAAAAACAGCACGACGTTCGCGAACGAAGCCGGGTGCGAGATCGCCGGCCACAGGTCGGTCGCGTTCACGCCTTGCGTGTGCGCCTCCATCACCGCTTGATAAGCGAGCGAGTAGGCCAGGTTCAGGTACATCGTGGTCGAGAGGACGATCGTCGACCACATCCCGACGCGGCCGAACGCGACCAGCGGGATCGCGAGCAGAAACGCGCCGTAGACGTAGCGCTCGTGCATGCGCGTCGCCAGCACGAAGAACGCGAGCGCGCACAGCATCGCAGCCTCGAGCAGCGCGCGGTCGTCACGGCGCTGCAGATAGCGCCCGACGATCAGCAGCGTCGCCGCCGCGACCAGCCCGATACCCCACAGTGCGTACGATCCGACCGGCAACCCGAACAAAGAGATCGTCGCACTGTCCGGACTCCAGAACGGAAGCCGCAGCGCGTAGAGGTTGAACGCGTTGACCGAGGTGTACGGATAGACCCCGCTGCCGAAGGCGTAACGCTGGAAGAGCCAGCCGTAGACGTCGGCCGCCGGATGGAACAGGAACCCCACCACGCCGGCGAGCGCGAACGCGGCGGCGACCCCGGCCAGCGTCCCGGTGAGCCGCCGCGCGCGCAGCGCGGCGTCGCTGGTCGCGAACGGATACGCCAGCAGCAACAAGCCGATAGTCGCACCC
>CALEOJ010000010.1 GCA_937910425.1 uncultured candidate division WPS-2 bacterium | reverse complement strand
AGCAGCGCCGCACACTGCGGCGAAAAGAGCGCGCCGTACCCGACCGCGGTACACTCGCCTGCCGCCCCGAGCTGCGTCAGCGCTCGGTGCACCGACGCGCTGGTCGGAGCCTCGAACCGAGCCCGCACTGCGCTCCCGAGGAGATCGAGGACGGCCTGCTTCGCGTGCTCCGTCGTGCCCGGCGCGAGCGCCTCACGACCCACCGCCAAGGCGCGCTCCGCCAGCGCCGCCGTCACGCCGCCGGCGAGCTCGCTGCGCGTCACGCGGCTCGCGATCCGCGCATCGATAGCACGATGCGCCGGCCGACGAGCACGAACGCGATCGTCGCGACCAGCGCGACGACCGCCATGACGAACGGGGCGACGAACGCCAGCGCCAGGCCGGCGACCGCGAACACATCTTCGACGATGCTCAAGACCGGATTCAGCGCCCCGAGCGAGGCGGCCGAGCTGCTCGCGCGCGTCGTGGCGCGCAGGCCGAGAATGCCGAGCGCATTCGCGCCGCCGAGCAGCGCGACGACGGTCATCACACCGCCGCCGGACGGATCGGCCGTCATGGCCGCGATTCCGCCGGCGACCGGCGTGAGCACCGTGTGAACGGCGTGCACGACGTGATCGACCCCCGGGATCTTGTCCACGCAGAAGTCGGCGACGGAGAGGATCGCGACGATGATGAGCGTCTGATCGGAACCGACCCACGCCATCGATGCCGGCACCGCGAACGCGTGCATGTGGATCGCGACCGTCAACGCAAGGATCGTCAACGACGCTCGGAGCCCCGAGACGCTGCTCAGCGAATACGCCAGGGCAAGGTTGTGCGGGTCCATCGCTCAGACGAGCAGTTCGATCAAGCGAAGCAGACTCCATGCTCGTCCCATGAGGAACTCGCCGCCCGGGATCTCCACCATATCGTCGTCCATCGCTCACCTCGACCGATGCAGGCACACCGGCGCTTCACCCACGATCGCACACGAGCCTAGGAAAAGAGAAAGGGACGGAGCGCGCAAGCGCCCCGCCTCTTCTCCGCCCTACGCCGTTGTGGACGTCGGTTTCACGCGCGTCGGGTCGACCTTCACGCCGGGCCCCATCGTCGAGGTCAGGGTGATCGAACGCAGGTAGGTTCCCTTCGACGCCGACGGCTTCGCACGCACGATCGCGTCGAGCAGCGCGCTGAAGTTCTCGGTGAGCTGCTTGTCCTCGAAGTTTGCTTTGCCGACGATCGTGTGCACGATCCCCGTCTTGTCGAGGCGGTACTCCACCTTACCGGCTTTGATGTCGCGCACGGCCTGGCCGATGTTCGGCGAGACGGTGCCGGCCTTCGGGTTCGGCATCTTCTGGGCCAGGATGCGGCCCAGCTCTTTCCCGATCGAGGGCATCATGTCAGGCGTGGCAACGGCGACGTCGAAGTCGGCGAAGCCGCCCTTGACGCGCTCGACCAGATCGGCCTCGCCGACGACGTCGGCGCCGGCTTCCTGCGCAGCCTTCGCGGCGTCACCGCGCGCGAACGCGATGACGCGCACGACGCGTCCCGTGCCGTGCGGCAGGTTCACGGTGCCGCGGACGTTCTGATCCGACTTCTTCGGATCGACGCCGAGCTTGATGTGGATCTCGATCGTCTCGTTGAACTTCGCGGTCGCGTTGCGCTTCGCGATCTGCGTCGCTTCGCTGGGATCGTAGAGGCGGTCGCTGTCGAACGCGGTCGCGAGCGCGCGGTAGCGCTTCCCGTGCTTTTGCATCAGGCGACGTCCACGCCCATCGAACGCGCGGTGCCGGCAACGATCTTCATCGCGGCGGCTTCGTCGTTCGCGTTGAGGTCGGGCATCTTGGCCTGCGCGATCTCGCGGACCTGAGCCTCGGTCAGCTTCCCGACCTTGTTCCGGTTCGGTTCTTTTGAGCCCGACTCGAGGCCGAGCGCGCGCTTGATCAGGAACGACGCAGGCGGCGTCTTCGTGATGAACGTGAACGTGCGGTCTTCGAAGACCGTGATTTCGACCGGGATGATGAAGCCTTCTTGGGCCTTCGTCCGATCGTTGTACTGCTTGCAGAAGTCCATGATGTTGAGCGAATAGGGGCCCAACGCCGGACCGACGGGAGGCGCAGGTGTCGCCTTCCCGGCGGGAAGAGCGAGACCGATCTTCCCGACGACTCTCTTAGCCACAGATTGTTCCTTTCGACCGGCTTCGGGCCGCGCAGCGGATCGAAGCCATCTCCCCCGCTGGTAAACACGCCGGCCGCCGGGGTGGGCAACCGAGCGCGGCCCGGGTACTCCCAGGCGCAACGCCCCATCCTACCATGCAGCCCGAGCCGGTACAACCCGAGGCCCGGCGGCGTTACCCGGTCGGTGGCCGCACGAGGAGGCGGCTCTCGCCTCTGGGTCGCCCAGCACCCGGAAGGCCGGGCGACACACCCTGTCGCTGCCGGCCCCGCACTCGATAGCGTGCCCCACGCGGCACCCGCGACGCAACGGTTCGAGCCCCTTTGCGACCGAATCGGTCTTAGATCGACGCCACCCGAGCAGCGACCAGATCGGCCAGATCCAACAGATCTCGCGCACCGTCGAGCAGCGCTTCGCCGGCCGGCGTCAGCCTCACGTTGCGATTGTTTCGCACGAACAGCAGCGTGCCGAGCTCAGACTCCAGTTTTTGGATGATTCGGCTGAGCGGCGACTGCGCGATGTGGATGCGCGCGGCGGCGCGGCCGAAATGCAGCTCCTCGGCGACCGCGACGAAGGCGTCGAGCTGCCGCAGGTCGAGCCGCGGCCGTTTGAAGCTGCGCTGATTGAGATTCAACGGCCCGACCCTCGCGCGTCGAAGCCATACGCGAGGAGCACTGCGCGCAACTCGTCCTCGGCCGCGGTCCGCGGCATGCGATAGCGGATGGCCACCTCGTCGATCGAGAGGCCGAGAAGAAAGTCCAGCAACGCCATGACGCCGACGCCGCGTGTGTCCACCCCCGAACGCAACGGCTTCCCCTAGATGGCGAGCGGTGGGACGGTGTCGGCCGCGGGCGCCGGCGGCGCGACCGCGTTCACATCCGTCGCGGCGGGCGGCTGAGAGAACACGAGCAACATTGAGAGCAGAGCAACGATCATGGGCGGCACCCTCCTTGCGTGGTGCCGCCCGACCGTAACGTGACCGCGGAAATGCGCTGCGGTCACGTTTGACTAGACGCTCCGTTGGAGCGCCGAGTCGTCCTACGTCAGCATGCCGATCCGCCGCGCGATCATCACCGCCTCGGCCGTCCGCTCGGCGTCGAACTTCGCCAAGATCGAACGCGTGTGGTTGTAGACCGTGTTGACGCTGCGCCCGCTCTCGCGCGCGATCCGCTTTGCTCCGTATCCCGCCGCCAACAGGCGGAGCACGTCGAGCTCCGCCGCGGTGAGCTGCACGGGAGGCTCCGCCGCCCGCCTCGCCGCGAACGCGCCGGCGAACAGCTTCGCGAACGCCCGCTGCCAGCGCGGCGCCGATGCGATTGCTCCCGACCGCGCAACCTGCACGAGATGTTCCTCGCCGCTGCCGGCGGCCATCTCAGCAGTGCGAAGCGTACGCCCGGCGCGGACGTTGTCGCCGACGAGCAGGCACGTTACCGCCGCCGCGACACGCGCGAGCCGTCGATAACGCTTCTCGAACGCCGGCTCCGAGCTTCGCGGCCGGCCGAGGATCCGTATCGCTTCCCGGATCTCGGACCTGGCCGCCGCGTCGTCGAACTCCGCGGCGTGCGCCACGCCGATCAAGGCCGTGCACAGCGCCCGCTCGCCGCGGCTGCGGTCGCCCGCATCGCGCAGCACCTGCAGCACGGACATGAAGGCACGTTGGTCGGTCAATGATGTCAGCAACGCTTCCGAGAACACCAGCGCGAAGTGTTCCGCGTACTGCGGCGGGAGGAGCCGGCGACGGATCTCGCGGCGAAGCACCGCGATGCGCGGCTCGTCGGCCGACTGCACGGCGAGCTCGAACTCGGCGACGAGCGCGGCATGCAGGAAGGACGCGTCATCCGATCGCGAGGCTGCGATCCGCGCGAGACCGGCATAGTGGTCTGCTTCGGCGACGTCGCCGGTGACGTCCGCATGGATGTTGTAAAGAATCGAATACCCCGCCGCTGCGGCTCGCCATGCCGCAAGCCTCGAGGCGCCGGCGGCACTGCGCAGCGCCAGCTGCATCGCGGAGTCGTAGTCGTGCAGATAGAACGCGACGCGCGCCAGCCGCTGCTCGAGCCGGAACCGAATCACTGCGTCTTCTTCCGTCTCGAGCAGCCGCGTCGCGCGCTCGACGTGGGCGCGCGCGTCCGGCGACGCGCCCTCATGCGCCGCGATGTGCGCCCGAAAGACCGCCGCGGACGCGGGCCAGCCGTTGCTGCCGAGCGTCTCCGCAAGCGCCGCGATCTCGGACTCATGGCCAGATCGCATCATGAGGATGGGAGCCAAGACGTCGGCCGCGAACGAACCTTCAGCCCCGCCCGATGCAACGAGCGAGCGCAGTTGGCGGATCGCCGCATCGACGTCCCCATCGTACTGCGCCAAGACCGCGTCGAGGAGCCGGCCCGCAGCCGAACTCCGACCACGTTCCTGAAGAGCGCGCGCGATCTCGTCGCGCGTACCTACCGCCGCGGTGTGGAAGGCGTCGATCATGGGCGCGGTTGCTCGCTTCGGTCCGGTGAGCGCGAACTCCGGCATCGCGCGATAGGACGCTTGGGCGGGTCGGGAGTCTTAGCGGGCGATGCCGGCGTCGCGTCGGCGGCCGGAACGGGAAGGGTCACCGCGCCATCATACCCTTGACGCACCAAACTTGACGCGCATCACACTCTGGCCGCGTTCGCCGATTCTTTACCGCACGGCCGTGCGCCCGAGCGTTTCGTGAACCGAGATTCCTACTGCCAGGGAAACGGCGAAAGGACGGGGATGGAACCCCTCCGAGCAGCGAGATTCACCGGCGCGCTCGACTTGAGCAATCGCGCCGAGACACAACACATTCTCAGCGCGATCGACGGTCCGTGCGAGCTCCACCTCGAGGAGGTGAGTTTTCTCGACTCGACGGCGATCACCGAGTTCGTCGAGTTCGCTCGGCGCATCGGCCCGCGCAGAGTGCGGGTCCGCGGAGCGACGTTTCAGTTCCGGCGCATCCTCCAGCTCGTCGGGCTGACGCATCTGTTCGACATCGTCGACTAGCGCCGCGGCGCGACCCGGCTACGAGCGGCGGCCGAGCTCCACGCCGAGCGGGGCGAAACCAGTGCTCGAAGGCGGCGGTACGGCTGACGCGCCGTGCAGGGTCGTGAGCGTGATCCGGCGCGTTGCGCGATCGACCCGCCGGACCATCACCTCGATCGCTTCGCCGATCTCATAGTCGGCCGGGTCGGCGTCGCTATCGCGAATGCTGCCGACGACGCCCGGTGCGATCTCGACTTGCAAGCGCGGCTCTTTGGCGACGACCTTGCCTTCGACCGTCGAGCCCTGCTTCAGCACGTTGGCGTGGTCGCGCCACGGGTCCGGCAGCGCGTTCTTGCGCGAGAGCGAGATCTTCTTTCCGTTCTCGTCGATCCGCAGGACCTCGACCGGAAGGACGTCGCCGACCTTCACGACATCCGACGATTTCTCGACGCGCTCGAACGCGAGCTCGCGCATCGGGATCAACCCGTCGACGCCGCCGAGGTCGACGAACGCGCCGAAATCCGCCAGCCGCACAACGACGCCTTCGCGCACTTGCCCGACCGCCAGCGACCGCAGCAGCTCCGTGCGCTTCGAGCGACGCTCTTCGTCCGCCGCGCGGCGGTTCGACACGACGATACGGCGGCGTGCCTGATCGATGTCGATCACCTTGAGCGGTACCTTCGTCTTGACCAGCGTGTCGATCGCGGTCCCGATCGGCACGCGCACTTGCGAGGCCGGCAAGAAACCACGAATCCCGCCGACGTCGACGAGCAGGCCGCCCTTGACCGCCGTCGTGACGGTTCCGGTGAGCACCTCGCCGCTCTCTCGCGCCGCGACGACCCGTTCCCACGCTTGCTGCGCGCGAAGACGGCGCTCTTCGTTCGCCGGGTTCGGCGGCGGCGGGGGCTTGCGCACCGGGCCGCCGGCAACGACCTCGGCTTCCGCCGCAGCAGGCGCCGCTTCCGCCGCAGCAGGCGCTGTTTCCGCCGCAGGCTCGGCCTCGACAACCGGCTCGGCGGCTTGCGCCGTTGGAGCCTAGCCTGCCGGCGAGACCGGCTCCAC
>CALEOJ010000009.1 GCA_937910425.1 uncultured candidate division WPS-2 bacterium | reverse complement strand
GGCGGCACCGGTAGCGGCCGCGGAAGCGCCTGCGGTGAAGTCGACGACGCGCGCGCGCAAGGCGGCCGCACCCGCGGCGCCGGCGCCCGCACCGAAGGCGAAGAAGGCTCCAGCCGTCCGCGCGACCGCCGCCAAGAAGGCGCCGGCGAGCCCGGCGACTGCGAAGAAGGCCGGCGCGAGCACCGTCGCGGCCGGTGCAAAGAAAGCGACGAGCGCCCGGAAAGCGCCCGCCGCGAAGAAGGCGACGACGGCTCGGAAGAAACGCTGAGCCCTTCGACGAGCTCAGGACGGGCTCTCGCGATCTTCGTCGACTACGACGGGACGATCACGGACGTCGACACGTTCGACGTCCTCGTCCGGGCGGCGGGCGGCGACGAGGCGTGGGCCGGGCTCGAACGCGACCTGCGAGCGGGGCGGATCAGCCTGCGAACGGCGCTCGCCCGTGAGGCCGCGATGGTGCGCCTGTCGCGGCCGGAGGTGCTCGCGTTTCTCGAGTCGCACGCGCGCGTCGATCCGACGTTCGCGCCGTTCGTGCGCACCGCGCACGCCCGCGGCGCGCACGTCGCGGTCGTCTCGGCCGGGATACGCCAGGTGATCGGTCCGGCGCTGGAGCGCGCCGCCGTCGACGTTCCGGTCTTCGCGAACGACGTGGTCTTCGACCCGGCCGGCTGGACGATGACGTTCTTCGACGAGTCGCCGCTCGGTCACGACAAGGTCGCGCACGTCGAGGCCGCACGCACAGCGGGCGCTCGCACGGTGTACGTCGGCGACGGCATCAGCGATTTCGAGGCCGCGCGCGTTGCGGACATGGTGTTCGCGAAGAGAGGCCGCGCGCTCGAACGGCATTGCAGCGACAGCGGTCTGCAGTGCACGCCATTCTCGTCGTTCGACGAGATCGCTACAGCGCTATTCGAGTGCGGCGACTGACGGCCGGCGAACCGAACGCGTCCAAGCAATGGAAAATCGCCGACGGTGCAGCAAGACATCGGATCTCGAATTTCGAGCAAAGGCGATACGTTCGCGGTGTTGACGGTCCAAGACTATTACGTGCGAGGCGGCTACGTGCTACCGAGATGGTACGGAGATCAACGTCGAGACAAACGGTGCCACTTCCGACGCTGACAAGCAAACGGAAAAGAACGGCAACGAATTCGGCCAGTATCTGCTATGGGGCGTTGGCATGTTCGCGAAGCGCGGCAACGATATGCTCGTGAAAAAGGGCACCACCTTCCACGTTTCGACGCTTCAGGTGCGCGACGTACCCGTCGTACCGTATGGTACGGCGCCGGCGCCGCTGAACGAAGCGCTCATCAAACACCAGTAGCGAGCGTTGACCGCCGCGCGGTGGGTTCGCGCTAGTGCGAACCCACCTGCGCGATGCGGCCGTTGATGAAGTTCACCGCGGCGACCAGCTGCGGGTCCTGTGCGATGTCGCCGCGGCGAATCTTCTGATCCTTCGCGAGCACGCTCTTGATCTCGGGCTCGATCCCGACCGAGTTGATGTCGCGGCCCTTCGGCGTGAAGTAGCGCGCGGTGGTGATCTTCACCGCCGAACCGTCGCGCATCGGGAAGATCGTCTGCACGACGCCCTTTCCGAAGGTCTTCGTGCCGACGAGCGTTCCGACACCGCTGTCCTGGATCGCGCCGGCGGTGATCTCGGACGCCGACGCCGTGTACTCGTTCACCAGGACGGCGAGCGGCCGCGGCGCGATCGCCGTGTTCTCCGCATCGTACTCGGTGTCGGTGCCGGCGCGTGACTGCACGCTGACGATCGGTCCGGTCGAGATGAACTTCGACGCGACGTCGACCGCAGCGTTCAGGTACCCGCCGCCGTTGTAGCGCAGGTCGAGGACGTACGCCTTCGCGCCTTGCGAGTCGAGTCGCTTGAGCGCGGTGCTGAGCTCCTGCGCGGTCGTCTGTCCGAACACGGCGAGCTCGACGTAGCCGATGTCGCCGGGCAGCATCTTCGAGCTGACGCTCGGCTGATGGATCGTCTCGCGCGTGATCGTCACCTGCCCGAGGCTCTTGCCGCTGCGTTCGATCGTGAGCCGCACGCGCGTTCCCGGATCACCGCGAAGCACCTGCGAGACGCGCTTCTGCTGCGCCTCGAGGGTCGTCACGCCGTCGAAGATCTGCGCGATCGGCTTGCCTTCGACCGCGGTTATCACGTCGTCCGACTGCAAGCCCGCTTTGTCCGACGGACCGTCGAGGACCACGTTCTCGATGCGCAGCAGGTGCGTCTTCTCGTCGATGCTGTAGGAGACGCCGACGCCGCCGAACGAGGTGCCGTCGAGACCTTCGTTGAGCGCCGCGTACTCCTTCGGGCTCAGGAACACCGTGTAGCGGTCTTTCACCGAACCGAGGACACCCGAGATCGCGGCATACGTGATCTGCGAGGACGGCGAGATCGACTCGATCGGCTCGAGTTTGGGCGCGTACTCGGAGACCGCGGTCGCGACCTCGCGGTTGAGCGCCTCGACGTTCGTCACGTCGTCGTCACTCGCGTGTAGCGCGGGCAGCGTCGCGTTCGTCACGTGATGCTTTTTCAAGTAGTCGACCATCGAGGTGCGCGCCCCGTCGAGCGCCGCCTGCCGGTCGACCTGCTTGTAGAATTCGGCGGTCAGGTGCGTGTAGCTCGCGACGATCTCTTCGGTCTGCTGCATCGAGAGCGACGGCCCGGCGGCGGTCGCAGCCGGGACCCGGGCGGTGGCGAGTGCGAGCAGTGCGGCGAGGGCGATAGGGACGAGACGGCGTTTCATCAGTCGGTACTCTTGCTTTCGATGATCTTCTTGGCTTCGATGAGCTGTTTGTCGGCCGGCGTGTCGATGATCGGCAGGTCGACGCGTTGGGTCACGGTGACGTCGGGGACGATACCCTTGTGGTGGATGTCGCGCCCCTTGGGGGTGACGTAGCGGGCGGTCGTGATCTTGAGGGCGCCCTTGTCGGGGAGCGTGTAGAGACTCTGCACGACGCCCTTCCCGAAGGTCTTCTCGCCGACGAGCGTCCCGACGCCGTAGTCCTGCACCGCGCCGGCGGTGATCTCCGAGGCGCTTGCCGTGTAGCGGTTCACCAGCAGGATGAGCGGCTTGGTGTCGATCGTGCGGCCGCTCGCGCTGCGAACGTCGCGGTCGCCCGCGCGGTCGATCGTCGAGACGATCGTCCCCTGCGCGATGAACAGGCTCGAGATGTCGACGGCTGCGTCGAGCAGACCCCCGCCGTTGAAGCGCAGGTCGAGGATGTACCCGTGCACGTTGTGCTGCTTCCCGTCGACGAATGCCGCGCGCACCTCGTCGGCCGACGTCGTCCCGAAATCTTGCAGGCGCACGTACTCGATTCCGTTTTCGATTTTGGCGCGCACCGACGGAACGTGGATCTCCGCGCGCGTGACGCGCACCACCGTCGTCGCGGGGGCGCCGTGGCGCTTCAGCGTGAGCGCGACGACGCTGCCGAGCGGCCCGCGGATCTCGCGCTCGACCGCGTCGAGCGATTTCGTCATCGTCGAATTGCCGTCGACCGCCACGATCACGTCGCCCGGATGGATCCCGGCCTTGATCGCGGGGTTACCCTCGATCGGGTCGACGACGATCGAACCCGTCTTCTGGTCCTTCACGATGTAGACGCCGATGCCGCCGAAATTACCGCCGCGCAGCTGCTCGTCGAGGCTCTTGATCTCTTGCGGCGAGAGATAGGTGGTGTACGGATCGCCGAGTCCGCCCAGCATTCCGACGAGGGCGACTTGCGTGTACGTGGTCTTGGGCGCGAGGTCCGCGTAGCGGGCCTGCACCGAGGTCAGCGTCCGTTCGAGGATCGCCAAATCGCGCGCGCGATCGCCGGTCGCCATGCTCTTGGGGACTTGCGGATCGGCGACTTTCTTGGCTTTCAGATAGGCGGTGAGCGCCTTCTGTTCGCCGACGATCATCAGCTGGTCGGCGACCGGCTTGTAGTACGCGTGCTCGACCCGCTCGTAGGCGAGCTCCAGCATCTGGCGCTGCGGATCGCCGCGGCCCAGAAGGGCCGCGACGTCGAGCCCGACGATCTGTGGGCCGGAGCCCAGGACGATCCGCTGCGTCGAATCGGGCGACGCGGCGGCGCGCTCGGCATAGACGGCACCGCCGAAGGCGGCGACCGCCACGACGAGGGCGGCGGACAACAGGCGAGTGCGGGCGGTCAAACGGCGGTCCTTCGGGATGTTGGCGGGGCGGCGAGTCGGTATTCCCATTGAACCCGCTCGAGAGGAGCTTTGTTCCATCGCCCCATCAGGCTCTAACCCTGGCGCGAAGCTCTTGGACGGGCCTGTGACCTAGCGCAGATAAGACATCGGATCGATCGGGGTGCCGTTCTGCATGACTTGGAAGTGGACGTGTGGACCTGTCGCGTCGCCGGTGGCCCCGGCAGCGCCGATCGCCTGCCCCCTCTGGACGTCCTGGCCGACCGAGACGAACAGGTGCGACATGTGGCAGTAGAACGTTGAGAGGCCGCCGTGGTGGTCGATCGCGACCATGTTGCCGCAGTCGCCCTGGTAGCTGGCGACGATGACCCGGCCGTCGGCGGCGGCGGCGACCGGCGTCCCGGTCGGGACGGCGATGTCGATCCCCTTGTGAAGGGTCATCCGGTGATAGACCGGGTGCATCCGCCAGCCGAACGGGGAGGTGATCGGGCCCGAGACCGGCCACATGAGCTGGCCCGGAGCACCCGGTTCGGGCGGGAGCTCGATGCCGGCCAGCTTGGCGGCCCGACGGGCCTCGGCGCGCCGGGCCTCCTCCTCCGCCTGTTTCTCGCGGATCAGCTGCTCGAGCGCGGCCTCCTCGGCGTCGGACATCTCGTCGAGCTGAGCGACCTGGTTCTGGACCTGCGCGCGCTCGGCATCGGCCGCGGCCAGGAGCTGACGGCGCTGTGTCGCCAGCCCGTCGAGCGCGAGCTGCTGCTGTCGGGCCTGGGCCTGCTCGCCCTCAAGTTCGGTCTGCGTGCCGAGCAGGCCGGTCTGGATTGCGACGACCTTCGCTTCGTCGCTCTTGCGGGCCCGGATCGTCGCCTCGTTGGCCTTGACGAGATAGCGCACGTCGTTCCAGCGCTCGACGAAGTCGCCGAACGAGCGCGCCCGCAACAGCACGTCGATATAGCCGAGATCGCCGTGCTCGTAGGCGTCGACTAGCCGCCGGTTCAGCGCATCTTGATGCCGCTGCAGCGTTGCCTGCGCCGCGGCCAGCTGGATGCGGTTCCACTGGAGCTTCCGCTGCGTCGACACGATGCGTCCCCGGATGTCGCCCATGCGACCGTTCACCGCCGCGATGTTGCGGTTCGTATCAGCCAGTTGTGACTGGATAGAACCGACCCGCGCCTTCGCCTCGCTGAGCTGCGCGCGCTTGACGTGCAGCTTCGCGTGGACCTCGTGGATGTGCGCCTTCTGCTGCCGGATCTTATCGTCGATGTGGCTCTTGCTAAAAACCGCGCTCGGCACGAGCGCGACGATTATCGCGAGCGCAACGCCCTTCGACAAGCTCAGGATGACACGGTGACGAGCACCCCGCATCAGCGGGAGAGTTCCTGTTCGGTGACGACGACCGAGCCGCGGCGGCGCTTCGCCTCTTTCTTGACCAGCGCTGCGCGTTCGCCGATCCGTTCGTAGCTGGTCGCGCCGCGCGACCCGTTCAGCACCGCGATCGAAACGGTGCGGTACGGCACGCGCGTGTCGCGCTGCAGTGCGGCGTCTTGCGCTGCGCGCTTGATCTTGCCGCGCACGCGCGCCAGCATCTCTTCGGGAGCGAACGGTTTGGTCAGGACGTCGTCGGCGCCGGCTTCGAGCGAGCGAACGGCGTCGCCGGCACCGGCGCGCGCGGTGAGCACGATCAGCGGGATCCCAGAACCCTGCGGATGGGTGCGGATTCGCCGCACGACCGCGGGGCCGTCGCTCGCCGCCGGCAGCACCTCCACGACGATC
>CALEOJ010000008.1 GCA_937910425.1 uncultured candidate division WPS-2 bacterium | reverse complement strand
GACCGAGCGCAGCGTAGGCGCGCGAGCGTACGTACGTCAGACCGCGGACCGCATCGAGTGCGCTCCGGCGCATCCGGCCGGCGACCGCCCGCCACGATTCGCGCGGAGCGTGCCGCTCGGCGTAGCCGATCCCCCACACCGCGCGACCGATCGCGTCTTGCGTCCCGCGCAGATCCTGCCAACGGCGGTCGTAGCCCATGAAACCGTGGAACGAGCCGTCGGCGAGCTGGGCGTCGTGCAGAAATGCGAGGTACGTGCTGACGAGCCGCGCAACGTCGGCGGGGACCTCTCCGCTGCTCGCCCCGGCGCGGCCGGCGGCGTCGCAGGCGACGATCAAGGCGCGCCCGACGTCGTCGGTGCAGTAGCCGCAGGTGCGATTCGGAACGTCGAAGACCGCATGCTGCAGCACTCCGACGTCGTCGGTCATTGCGACCAGATGATCGAGCGAAGGCCAGCGGTACGCGCTCATCGCGTTGCCGGCCCGTCGCGCCGTGCTACGCAGAAGTCGCAAGCTCCTCGCGCCGCGATGCCGGGAGCAGCTCGGTGAACAGCGCGCCGTAATCGTGCGCCACGTTGCGCCAGGTCATCCGGCGGCCGTACTTGTACGCCCGCCACTGCGTCGATTCGCGCAGCGCCGGGTCGTCGAGCAGCGCGACGAGCGTCGTCGCGATCGCCGACGCGTCGCGGAAGGGAACCGTAAACCCGCGTCCGTGCGCAAGGAGCTCCTTGGCATAGAGGTACGGCGTCGAGACGACCGCCTTGCCGCAGCCGATCGCGTACGCCAGCGTGCCGCTGACGATCTGCACCGGGTTGAGGTACGGCGTGAGGTAGACGTCGGTCGCGCTCAAGTACTCGATCAGCTCGTCGAACTCGAGATATTTGTCGACCAGCCGGACGTTGTGCGAGAGGCCGTTCGCGATGATGCTCGCCTCGAGATCGCGCCGGTACGATTCGCCTTCGTTGCGACGGACGACCGGATGGGTCTGCCCGAGGATCAAGTAGAGCGCTTCCGGATGCGACTGCACGACCGCGCCCATCGCGTCGATCGCGTACTCCAGCCCCTTGCCGCGGCTGATCAGTCCGAACGTCGAGATCGTCATGCGGCCGTCGAACCCGAGCCGCTGCTTGGCAGCGGCCGTATCGCGAAACGGAACGTCGGGGACGCCGTGGTGGATCACGCGCACCTTCGCGGGATCGACCCCGTAGCTCTCGATCAAAATCTCCCGGCCCGTCTCCGAAAGCACGACGACCGCGCTCGACGTCGCGCAGATCGCGCGCGCCACGCGCAGATGCTGCGGGGTCGGATCGGGGAGCACGGTGTGCAGCGAGATGACGACAGGCTTGCGCACGCTTGCGATCAGCTCGACGACCCACTCGCCGTCGTCGCCGCCGAACAGACCGTATTCGTGCTGGATGTTCAGCACGTCGCACGGATACCCGTTGACGAACTCGGCGACGCGGTGGTACGACTCGCGATCGCCCTGAACGAGGTGCGCGACCACTTGGTCCGGATAGATGCGGTCTTCGCCGCCCGGCTCGTCGATCGCGATCACGGAGCTGCTTGTTCCAAATGTAGCGTCGTAGCTGTCCACGACGTCTTTCATGAAGGTTGCGATTCCGCACTCCCGCGGCGGAAAGGAACCGAGAAAGAGCATCCGAGGCGCTTGGGTTGTCAACATTGTCCCTTTGTGGCGGCCGGCGCCGGAAGAGCGCCCGCGATGAGAAGCCAGGAGCCTGGCCAGGAGTGGTCTTGGTAAAAAGACTCGCCTCTCTCAGACTAGCTCGCTTGATCTGACGGTTTCATACCCGCGAAAGATCGATTCGTAACCGTGAGACGGGTTGCTTGCTCAGCGTTCGGCTGCGACGCGCGCGTTTTCTTCGACGATCGCGCCGGGCGCGATTTGCGCATCATGCCCGATCACGGCGCCGTGATCGATGCGCGCTCCCGCGCCGATATGAGCACGGCTCGCGACGATCGCCCAGCTGAGTTGCGCGTCGCGCTCGACGACGACGCCATCCCAGAGGAGCGAGTCGGCGATCACCGCGCCCGTCGCGATCGTGCAATCGTCGCCGAGTACGGTGTACGGTCCGACCACGGCGTCCGGCGCGACGCGACAATTGCGCCCGACGAACACAGGCGGCCGGACCGCCGAAGCTGGGATCGTCTCGCGGCCGGGGCCGTCGATCTCGGGGGTCAGCCCAAGCGGCATGACGCCGTCGAACACGTGCCGGTGGGCGCTCATGTACGCCTCGGGGTTGCCGAGGTCGATCCAGTAGTCGTCGGTCGTGTAGGCGTAGAGCGGCCGCTCACCCGAGCGGATCAGCTCGGGGAAGGTCTCGCGTTCGATCGAGACGGCGCGCCCGGCTGGGATCCAGTCGAGCACCTCCCGTTCGAGCAGGTAGGTGCCGGCGTTGATCTCGTTGGTCGGGGCTTGGTCGCGCGGCGGCTTCTCGACGAAGGTTTGGATGCGGCCGTCCTCGTCGTGGACGACGGCGCCAAAGGGGCTGGGGTCGTCGACCCGGATCAGGTGCAGGGTCCCGATCCCGCCTTTGGAGCGGTGGAACTCCAGCATCGCGCGGAGATCGAGCGAGGTGAACACGTCGCCGTTGAGGACGAAGAACGGGCCGTCGATGAGCCGCTCGATGTTCTTGAGCGCCCCGGCGGTGCCGAGCGGCGACTCCTCGATGACGTACTGCAGGCGGAGTCCGAGCCGCGAGCCGTCCCCGAAGTACGAGGTGATCGCGTCGGGGAGGTAGCCTGCCGGTAAGAGCACGTCCTCGATCCCAGCCTCCTTCAGGCGGCGCAGCGTCCGCTCGAGGAAGGGCATGTTCATGATCGGGACCATGGGTTTGGGCGTCTCGAGCGTCAGCGGCCGTAGCCGCGTGCCCTCGCCGCCGACGAGCACGACTGCCTGCACGGGACAGATTGTATCGGTCGCGGGCCATGCGAAGCCTGCCGACGCAAGGCCTAGAAGCAGAGTGCCTGCCTGCTGGCACACCGAGCAAGTACGCTCGGCTCATGCGGGTGCGATACGACTGGTCCGAGGTCCAACGCTACTACCGACGCGGGTCACGGACGGGACGAGTGCCGGGCAGAATTCGGGTTTTCGCTGGTCGCTTGGTATCGAGCGATCAAGTTCGGGAGACTCGACGCGTTGGTGCAGCGGCCCCAGGTTGATTGGGTGGCGGTGCAGCGCTATTACGACGAAGGACAGCCCTACCACGAGTGCCGCGAACAATTCCGCTTCGCGGCGGCTTCGTGGACAAAGGCGATCCGGCGCGGTGAGCTCGTCCCCCGCCCCCGAGCCGTGCCGCTGGAAACCATCTTGCAAAAAAGCCGGAGCCGCTGTACCATCAAGCGTCGCCTGCTCTTGGCAGGCGTGCTACGCAACTGCTGCGACGATTGCGGCTTGAGCGAATGGAGGGGGCGTCCGCTTTCGATTCAAATCGATCACATCAACGGCATCCGAGACGATCACCGATTAGAAAACCTTCGGATGCTCTGCCCCAACTGTCACAGTCAAACGGAGACCTACGGGGCAAAGAACAGAAAAAGCGTCTAACAAATCTCAATCCCGGGTCGTTCAACGGTAGGACGCAGCTCTCTGGCAGCTGTTATCGGAGTTCGAATCTCTGCCCGGGAGCCACGGCCCTATCGTCTAGAGGCCTAGGACGCCGCCCTCTCACGGCGGTAACACGGGTTCGAATCCCGTTGGGGCTACATGTGAAAACCGCGCTACGGCGCGGTTTTTTCGTTGCTACGCGCGGCACGACAACCCGCTCGTCAACCCGCGAGCCGACGGCCGCGATGTTCTCACGTGCGTGGATCGCACGTTCACGGTCCGATCAGATCGAAGCGGTCGACTTGCTGTGCGTCGTACGGCGCGAAGAGACGGTCCTCGCGGGCCACCCGCTCGTTGTCCCCGTGTGTCGAGCCAAATGTTCGCGCGTCAGTTCGTCGTCGGGTCTCGGATTGCGATCACGGGGTGATCGTCGCCCCGGGTCTCTACGGTGCGTCCGTTTTGCCCAAATGCGCGCCGAACGCTGGGCCATGCGCCCAAGGAGGGAGAAACCGCAATTGGGCGGCGAAAAGAGTCGGCCATCTAGTGGACCGATTCAACCATCTCGCAAGGTTGTCGTGCATGAACGTGTTGCGATCCGGTTTGAGCGCCCGTTTGGCTCTCGTCGCTTGTTTGACGGTCGCCATCGCTGCGGTGTACCGGCCGACGGCTGCGGCCGACCCGACGCCCGCTCTTGTCGCCGCGCCGGCGCCGGGAGTCGCGTATGACGAGATCGCTCGCGTCGTGCCGCCCGGCTCGACGCCGCCACCGGTCGGGAGCTTCGCGGACGACGCGGCCGTGATCGCGACGTTGCCGCCGCTGGTGGTTCCCAAAATGCGCGAGGCGAACTACTCCACGTTGAAATCGCTGGCGTCCATCCCGGGCTGCATAATCTGCCAGTTTGGTGCGACGATGGCGGGCAGGGCAGCGAACAGAGTGGTTGTAGACGACTGGAAGAGGCAAAACGACGCGTTCGCGAGCGGACGAGCGGCCAGACAACGGACCGGAGTGTTGGCGAAGTTCGCCTACTATCGTGGTTGGAGCCGGTTCGAAGTCTACCCGGGCTATGCCACGATCGACAAGCCCGAACAAGGGGTCACTATATCGCTCGATAGCGCGAACAAGACCTACACGTCCGCTCGCACCGGGGTAATCGAGACGTTCACGGTGACGACCGCGTCCGCGACCGGGAGCGCGACCCTCGACGGTACGGCCACCGTCGAGGCGCTACCGCCGATGCGCATCGACGGGGTTTCGGCCCGCGGCTATCGCACCACCGGCTCGATCACTGTAACGCGCGCGTCGTACGCGTGCGCGGTAGGACCGCATCACATTTCCGAAACGGAATACGTGAGCGACTTGGCGGACGCGCGATACGACGCGGTCGAAGATGCGGCCAACGCGCAGCCGCTCGTCGGCGCCTGCACGCTGGGCTCGTCCGTCTCGCACCGCGAGCCAGGACGCCTAGTGCTCTTTCGCACCGTCATCGTCGACGATGGTTCGCCTGCGGCGTTCGGCACCGCCCTCGAGCGCGGCAACGTCCGCGCCTTGGGCGAGCAGGACAACGCGCTGTTCCAACCACCGCCGGACTTCACGGAGAAACCGTAGCGTGCCGAGGTCCACACCCGTGCTCGCCATCATCCTCGGCGTTCTCAGCGCTTCCACGTGCATCGCAGCGGCGGATCCTCTCAAGCCCGGGGACGCGCTGAACTACACGTTCACCACTTCGTATATTGTCACGCTAAAGCCCAAGTATGATCCGATACTCGCAGGGAGCACCTCAGAGGCCGCGTGGGAGAAGGCACCGTGGCCGCCGACAACGTTTCCGGGCGCGTTCACCGTCAAGGTCGACCGGCTCGAGGCAGACGGCAGCGCCCATGCTCGCATCTCAACCCCATCCAACGGGCGCGGCCCGTCGGGTCCGGAAATCGAAGCAATCATGACGCCCGACGGTCAGATCGTACCGAAGGTCGACTTCGTCGCGATCCAGGCTGCGGGTGTCGATCAAAACCATCCCGGCGCGATGATTCCGGCCGGTTACCGCTCGTGGACGCCGGCCCAGCAGAACAACTTCTGGGCCTTCCTCGCCGACCGGCGGATGCTCTTGTTTAACGAAGTCGCGCTCGGCGCCGGCAAGAAGAAAGCATTCAAGGCGGGCGATGCGTGGCGCATCGTCATCCCCGACCAGAACAACCAGATCGTTGACTTCGTTTTTCAAGGAACGCAGCAGTTCGGGGGCCGCGACGTTGTCATGCTCGGCTTTACGACGACACGATTGACGCAGAACGGAGTCAGTCCCGTGAGCGGGACCGCATTCTACGATCTCCAGCACCATCTTCTCGTGAAGCTGCACGTTGTGGGCGACGACGATACAACATTGGGCGTGCGCAACGTAACAGTCGACATCGTCTTGCAGTAATGGCATGCTGAAATGGGTTCGAATGCCGTTGAGGCTATCTAATCGACAGGAGACTTCTCACTGGCGCCACTTGGAATGGTAACCAAGGCAAGTGCGATTCGCTTAGATCGGAGATGTCCGGCGTACCACAAAACGCCGAGTTGTCAACCGCGTAGCGGCCTTAATGGATGAGTCCGTGCTAACGCGCGCAAGATGAGCAGGTAGAATGCAAATTCAAGACGTCGTAAAGCTGCTACAGGCTGCCATCGAAGCGAGCCTTTACGTAGCCCCGCGAGATTTCGGTCTAACCTTCGCAGAGCTGGTTGAAGTAGGCGGCCGGCTAGGTTTGAAAGAGGGCGAAATTACCGATGCCTTGGGATATCCAAATGCGCTAGCATTTACGGGGCAACCACGTCGCCTCACTTTGCCGGACCACTTGTGGAATCACTATGGCATGCTCGTCTTCGGGGACGAGCCGGAACTAAGAAATTCGACGGCGTTCGATTTCGTCGTCAAGCCTCGCGGACCTCAGCGGCTAGGGCCGGGGTCCGCCTTCACTACGCAACGGCTCGCGAACGTCTTGGCATCCATATCGCCGACGGTCCCTTTGTCATCTTCGTAGCGGACCTTCGACCCGTGGAAGTCCAGGGCACGCAGACGACGGCCCAGACGGTCGATGTACCAAACGTCCAACTCAACTTCGCTGAGCTTCATGGATCGGTCTTCGGGCCCGGCCGTCTAACAGCCGTCTAACAGATGCCTCGATTTCTAACCGGATCCGGCGGGACGAGCCGGGACGTAAATGCGCGAAAAACCGCGCCGTTACGGGATTCTCCGGTACTCCCAGGGACCTGCCGGGACCCACTTAGACGGGTTCGAATCCCGTTGGGGCTACCAAGAGAACCGCGCTACGGCGCGGTTTTTTGATTGTCGGAAGCGGGCACGGTTGCCATTCGGTAGCCCTCGGTCGCAAAACCGGCCGCGGTCACCCGACCTTCGGCGCCTTGGTCCGGCCCATGAACTCGTCGATCTTGCCGACAGCGGCGCTTGAGGCTGCTTCGACGAGGTGGGAGTAGATCGACAACGTCGTCATTGCCGACGAGTGCCCAAGGATAGCCGCGGCCGTGCGCGGGTCGACGCCGGACGAGATCAACGCGGTGCCGACCGAGTGACGGAGCGCGTGAACGTTCGTGCAACTGACGCCAGCCTTCCGCGCGATCTCCCGGAACGCATGGGTGATCGCGTACGGCACGAGGTGCCCGCCCAGCGGCGGCGTGAACACAAAGCCCTGGTCGTCGAACGCGCCGAACGCGGCGAGCTTGTCGGCCGCCTGGGCAACCTTCTGGCGACGCAGCGCACCGAGCGCGATCTCCGAGAGTGGCACGACTCTCACCCGGTCCGTCTTGGTCGCCTTCTCGAAAACGCCGTCGCGCGTTTGGGAGAGGCTGCGGCGAATCGTAACCCGCCGGTTCTCGACGTCGACGTCCGCCCACTTCACGGCCGCGACCTCGCCGCGGCGGGCGCCCGTCCCGGCAGCGAACGCGATCAGTGCTTCCCACCGCGTCCCGGCGGCGGCAGCGAGGAGCAGCGCCACCTCGTCCGCCGTGAAGGCGACCGCCTCGCGGCGCGCAACCTTCGGCGCATCGACCGCGAGCGCCGCATTGACGGCAACGACCTGCATCCTCACGGCCCACGAGAGCGCACCCTTCAAGAGTGCGAACGCGTGCCGCGTCGTCTTCGCCGAGAGGCCGGGGTCGCGCGCCCGCCCTTCGCTCGCCGGTGCCGCGGCGTCTTCTGCGAGCGATCGCTTTGCTCGCCCTTCGCGCAACAACATCGCCAGCCACTCGCTCAGGTGCGCGGGCCGCAGCCTCGCCAACGCCATCCCGCCGAGCGTCGGCTCGATGTGGAGGCGGTCGAGATCGCGGTAGCGCTCTAGCGTCTTCGCTCCAACGCGCGCCTCCGCATCTTCCAAATACCGGCGCATCAACTCGCCGACGGTTATGCGCAGCGGCGACAAATCAATCCCTCGATCTCGCGCGCTGAGCGCCTCGCGCTCGGCGCGTTCGGCCTCTTTCCTCGTCGGGAACGTACCGAGCGGACGACGTTGGCGTTTGCCATCGGCACTGCAGTCAACGTCGATGAGGACGGCCCAACGGCCGCTCTTGCGCTTGTAAATGCTCATGCTTTTCTTCTCCCGGTTCGGGATGCTGAAGTTATCCGATCGTGCTGCACGGGGCCGCTCTCAACCGTGTTGAGCAGTGGATCTGATCGAGCCCCTATAATCTGATCCATGGAGAATTGTGGAATCCCGGCCTTTG
>CALEOJ010000007.1 GCA_937910425.1 uncultured candidate division WPS-2 bacterium | reverse complement strand
GAGCGCCTTGGCTGCAGCGATGTGCGCACCCCGGTCGCGGTCCTCGAGCGCGGCGAAGACGCGGCGCATCGCCGGCTGGTCGCCGTCGCCGAGGACCGCGACCTCGACGCGGTCGGTGCTCAGCATGTCCGCGCGCAGCGCGATCGAACGCGACGGCAGCGCGATGAAGCCGAGCCGCTCGTAGAATGCCGGATGGATGTCGCTGAACAGATATGCGAGATCGGTGCCGGCGTCGCGTTCCGCGTCGAGAACGGCTCCGAGCAGCGCCGTCGCATAGCCGCGGCCGCGGAGCGCGTCCGGCGTGAACACGGCGCCGATCCCCGCGGCCCGGTACGTCCGCGCACCGCAGCGCAGCGCGCGTTCGTAGCGCTTGCACGACGCGACCAGCGTCCCGTCGTACCGGAGACCGACGGTGCGGAAGCGGCGGCGGCCCCACCCGGAGTTTGCCGTCGCGTGGAACTCGGCGACGTACTCTTCGAACGTGCGTGCGCCGGCCCAAAGCGCTTGCGAGTGCGGCAGCACGTCTCGCGCGTAGTCGGCCGGTGCGATGACCTCCAAGCGGATCGCGTCGGCCCGGATCATGCGATCGCGCCGGCCGAGCCTATACGAAGGCGAGCGACGGATACGCTCCGCCGATGACGTCGCGCGGATCCCGGCCGAGCCATTTTTCGATGACGGTCGCGTAGACCGCGCGGAAATCGGTCGAAAACTTCAGATCGCCGTGGTCGAGATCGGTCAGCGAGGGATGCTCGCCGTAGATCCCGCCTTTGACGCGGCCCCCGACGACGAACAGCGGCATCGCGGTTCCGTGATCGGTCCCATTCGACGCGTTCTGCGCGACCCGGCGGCCGAACTCGCTGAACGTCAGCGTCAGGACCTTTTGGTCGAGACCGTGCGCGGCGAGATCCGTATAGAACGCGAGGAGTCCGTCGCCGAGGTAGCCGAGGAGGCGGTCCTGCTGCGCGCGCTGGCCGGCGTGCGTGTCGAACGAACCGATCGAGACGAAGACGATCTTCGAACCCGCGGTCGAGCCGATCAGCTTCGCCGCGAGCGCGAGCTGCTGCGCGAAGCCGTTCGGTGGATAGGTCGCCTTATTGGTGAATTCGGCCGTCTGTTTGCGCAGCACGTCGCCGCCGTGATAGGCGTCGCGCGCGGTCTGCGCGACGAGCGACAGATACGGCGACTGGCCGGGCTTCGCGCCGTCGTACAACACGCCCGCGCTCTGCTTCGAAGCGAGGTCGCGGCCGGTGTTGTACGCGAACGCGTTGAGCGCGCCGATCGCGGGGACTTCGACGTGCGAGGCGACGAGCGCGGCGGGCAGCGCGTCGCCGAGCGAGACCGCCTCGAACAGCGACGCCGGCTTCGCGCCGCCGGAGAAGCGCCGATCGAGATAGCGCCCGAGCCAGCCGTACTGCTGCGGCCGATCCGGTGACGCGGTCTCCCAGATCTGGGTCGCTTCGAAGTGCGAGCGATTGGGGCTGGGGTAGCCGACGCCTTGCACGAGCGCGACGCGCCCGCGCTGGTAAAGCTCGTTCAACCCTTTGAGCGCAGGATTGAAGCCGATGCGGTCGTTGAGCTTGAGAACCTGGTTCTCGGCGAGCCGGATCGCGGGCCGGACGCGATGGTATCCGTCGTCGCTCCACGGCACGACCGTGTTCAGCCCGTCGTTTCCGCCGCCCATCTGGATGACGACCAGGACGTTGTCGGGATCGACCCCGCTGGCGAACGAGGGCAGCTGCGGTGCGCCGGCGGCGACCTGTGCCAGCGCACGCGACGCGTTCCCGCCGAGAAATGCGACGGAGAGCGCCGAGGAAACAAATGTCGTGCGTTTCATTGAGGTCTTTTAGTCCAGCTGGTTCACGGGCAGGTTGAGCGTCAGCGCGAGCGCGCCGCGGATCTTGTCCTGGTAGTTCTCAGGGCCGAACGGCAGCGGATTCTGCGTCGCAGCGCTCGGCGTCTGTGAGTTCAGGTACGCCGTCAGCGTCGCGCGCACGTCGGAGGTGACGTCGTCCTGCACGACGCCGCGCACGATCGCCGCGGCGACGCGGCCCGCATCCATTCCGTTGCGCCGGACGAACTCGTCGGGGGCGGCGTTCGGCGCGAGGACCGCGGGCTGACCGTTCTTGCCCGGCGCGGTCTGCGCGATCAGCCCGTTGACGAAGTTGAAGCGCGCCAGCAGCGTCGAGGTGTTGATCCACGAGGGTCCGCCGTCCCAGCCCTTGACGCTGGGCGGGTTCAGCGGTTCCTGGCCCATCCGCGCGAGCTGGTACACGAGATTCGGCGGAACGGTCGCGGCGCCGACGTAGCGCAGCGTCCCGATCGCGAACTCGATCGGCGACTTCGGGATCGCCCGGTACGCGCGCGAGGAGTGGAACACGTTCGAGCGCAGGATCGTGCCGACGGTCTTGGCGAGGTCGAACCCGGAGAGCGCATACACCTGCGCGACCGATTCGGTCAGCTCCGGCTCGGGATCGCTGTAGACGAAGAACTCGAGCAGCTTGCGCGCGATGAAGCGCTGATGGATGGGCTGCGAGACGACGATCGCGACGACGTCGTCGGCGTCGAGTCGCCCGCTCTTGCCGAGCACGGTCTTGATGCCGTCGTCGTGACGTGCCGGTACAAACGCGGCCCGCTGGTCCTTGTCGATCGTCCAGCCGGTGAACGCGCGCGCCGCTTCCTTGACGTCGTCCTCGGTGTAGTTGCCGAGTCCGAGCGCGAACAGTTCCATCACCTCGCGCGCGTAGTTCTCGTTCGGGTGCGCTTTCGCGTTGGCACGGTTGTCGAGCCAGATCAGCATTGCCGGATCGCGGGTCACCGCGGAGAGCAGCGCCGGGAAGCGACCCAGCCCGAACGCTCGGAAGAGGTCGATCTGACCGGCCATCGCCGGGACGGGCACCTTTTGCACCGACGTTGCGAAGTGGCCGTGCCAGAACAGCGTCATCTTCTCTTGGAGCGGCCGTTTGGTGCGCAGCATGCGGTCGAGCCACCAGAGCTGCGCCGACGCACGCGCCTTCGCCCGGTCGTAGAGCAGCGCGGTGTCGGGGTAGGCCGGAAAGTCGAGGTCCGGCGCCGTCGGATGGAGCAGCGAGTCGACCGCTCCGGCAACCCCGAGCGAGGCCATCTGTGCGACGTCGGACTCCGACCCGCCGAATCCACCGCGGCGCAGCAGATGGCCCGCCTGACGCGGCCCAAACGGACCCGCATAGGGCTGCAGCGCGGCGGCGAGATCGAGCGACCCCGGGGGACGGTAACCGACCTGCGGATCGGTCGATGTGTCGAGCGTCATCGGTGGCACGATATTCTCCGAACGTCCTGCGCTCCGCTATCATTGCGGTCCGGGCGCGCCCGCGAATGAGAGCCGCGTGAAATGTCTGTCAAGAGCGTGCGTGCGCGAGCAACGCGGCGACCTCGGCGGCGAGCTCCGGCGCCGCGACCCCTCGGGTCGCCCTG
>CALEOJ010000006.1 GCA_937910425.1 uncultured candidate division WPS-2 bacterium | reverse complement strand
CGCCGCCGGACTCGTCGTGCTCGACGGCTCGCTGCGCGACGCGCTCGCGCAGGCGGCGGCGGCGTCGCCCGTCGCCTCGCGCGCCGAAGCGCTGACCGCGCGCGAGCGCCAAGTGCTCGGGATGCTCGCCGGCGGTTTATCGAACCGTCGCATCGCCGAGCGCCTCGCAATCAGCGAGAACACGGTCAAGGCGCACGTCGCGGCGATCTTGGCGAAGCTCGGGGCGGCGACGCGCACCGAAGCCGTCACGCTCGGGGTGCGGCTGGGCCTGGTGATGCTCTAGCGCGAGCAAAGGATATCCGCGGTTCGTGTGCGGAGGATGCGCGCGTGACGCTCTCTTCGCGCGGACTCGCCGTCCCGGTCATCGGCGCGCCGATGTTCATCATCTCGCAGCCCGAGCTCGTGATCGCGCAGTGCAAGGCGGGCGTGATCGGGACGTTCCCGTCGCTGAACGCGCGCCCGGAGCACGTTCTGGAGGAGTGGCTCGAGCGGATCGAGAGCGAGCTCGCGGCGCACGACGCGGCGCATCCCGAGCGCCCGTCGGCTCCGTTCGGCGTGAACCTGATCGTGCACAAGACGAACCCGCGGCTGATGCACGACCTCGACGTCTGCGTGAAGCACAAGGTGAAGATCGTCATCACCTCGCTCGGCGCGCGGCCGGACATCAACCAGGCCGTCCACTCCTACGGGGGTGTCGTGCTGCACGACGTGATCAACGTTGCGTTCGCGCGAAAGGCGATCGAGAAGGGCGCCGACGGGTTGATCGCGGTCGCCGCTGGCGCCGGAGGTCACGCCGGCACGTGGTCGCCGTTCGCGCTCGTTCAAGAGATTCGCGCGTGGTTCGACGGGCCGCTCGCGCTCTCGGGCGCGATCGCCAACGGCCGGTCGGTCCTCGCGGCGCGCGCGCTCGGCGCGGACTTCGGCTACGTCGGTTCGGCGTTCATCGCGACTCGCGAGGCACACGCGAGCGAGGACTACAAAGCGTCGATCGTGGCGTCGAGCGCGCACGACATCGTCTACACGAACCTCTTCACCGGCGTACACGGCAACTATCTGCGCGCCTCGATCGAACGCGCCGGACTCGACCCCGAGAACCTCCCCGAGAGCGACCCCTCGAAGATGAGCTTCGCCTCGGAGAAGACCAAAGCGTGGCGCGACATCTGGGGTTCGGGCCAAGGGATCGGCGCGGTCGCGCACATCCCCAGTGCCGCCGAGCTGGTCGAACGGCTCGCGCGCGAATACGACGACGCGCTGCGCGCCCTCACTCCCGCGCTCGCATGAGCGCGATCCAGTTCTCGACCGTCATCACCGTCTCGTCGTTCTGATTGACGACGTCGACTTCGAACGTCAGCGTGCCGCGGTCGGGCTTGCTGGTGGAGCGGCGGCTGTCGATGACGCGCGCTCGCACGCGCAGCACGTCGCCCGGACGTACCGGGAGCTTCCAGCGAATCGGTCCGAGTCCAGGTGATCCGAGACTCGAGTCGCCGTCGATGAAGTGATCGACGATCAGTCGCATCATCATCGCAGCGGTGTGCCAACCGCTCGCGATCAACCCACCGTACGGCCACGACTTGGCGCGTTCGGGATCGGTGTGGAACGGCTGCGGATCGTAGCGCGTCGCGAACGCACGGATCTCTTCTTCGGTCACGAGCACGCTGCCGAGCTCGGCGGTGCTTCCGACGGGGTAGTCCTCGAGAAAGCGGGGCATGCGACGCGTTACGGCGCGCTCGGCCGGACGTCCCGTGCGCGGCCCGCCCGCGCGGCATTATCGGCCTGAGGCTCGACGTTCTTTAGCCCCTGAGCAGGCGAAACGAAAATCAGCGAACGGGGTATCTGGGGAGCACGATGTTCCAGGTAATCGGGCAGGCGGGCGGGAAGCCATTGCCCCGTCGCGGGTCTCCGGCGGCGGAGGCGGCGACGATCGACAATCGACAGACGTCGACGAGGAGACAGGTTGGCCGTTAACGCCGAGTCTTTCGTGCCGAATTGGGAGCTGACGCAGCTCCTGGACATCTTCCCCCTCCCCATCCGCCAAACGCTCGTCCGTCTTCCACATCTGGACCGCGTCATCGAAGTGGTGCTCGACCTCGGCCGTCCACCCGAGGCACGCTTCGACGACGACTTCGTGTTCTTGAGCGAAACAGCGGTTACGTCGGAAGACATTGCGCACGTCACCGCGCGGCTCTCGCCTTTCGGCGGCGACAACCGTGCCGGTATCGAGCAAACGCTGCACCGCATCAGCGCGATCCGCAATCGCACCGGGCGCATCGTCGGGCTCACGTGTCGTGTCGGGCGCGCGGTGTACGGCACGATCGACATCGTGCTCGACGTGATCCGCAGCGGAAAGTCCATCTGTCTGCTCGGGCGCCCCGGCGTCGGCAAGACGACGATGCTGCGCGAGTGCGCGCGCGTGCTGGCGGAGGACCGCAAGCGCGTCGTCATCGTCGACACCTCGAACGAGATCGCCGGCGACGGCGACGTTCCGCACTCGGGGATCGGGCACTCGCGCCGCATGCCGGTGGCCGATCCGCACCTCCAGCACAACGTGATGATCGAGGCGGTGGAGAATCACATGCCGCAGGTCATCGTCATCGACGAGATGGGAACCGAAGCGGAGGCGTTCGCCGCGCGCACGATCGCGGAGCGCGGCGTGCAGCTGATCGCTACGGCGCACGGCCAAACCCTCGAAAACCTGCTGATGAACCCGACGCTCTCGGACCTGCTCGGGGGGATCAGCGCGGTCACGCTCTCCGACGAGGAAGCGCGCCGGCGCGGGACGCGCAAGACCGTTCTCGAGCGCAAGCAGCCGCCGACGTTCGACGTCCTGGTCGAGATCCAGGACCGCGACCGGCTGGCGATCCACCAGAACGTCGGCGAAGTCGTCGATGCGCTGCTGCGCGGGTACCAGCCGCAGCCCGAGGTGCGCCAGCGCACCGTGGGCGGCGCGATCGACATCGTCCAGCACGCCAACCCCGAGGCGATGTCGCTGGAGAAGGTCCGGGAGCTGCGCACGCAGCCGCGCGACGATGACTCGACGATGTTCGGCGCGGCCGGCGAAGCGGTCCCCGACGACGCGAAGCCGCTGATGATCTTCCCGTACGGCGTCTCGCGCAACAAGATCGAGCGCGCCGTCCACAACCTGCGCGTGCACGCCTCGATCGCGCGGAAGTGGGACGATGCCGACGTGGTGCTGACGCTCAAGACGCTCGAACGCAAGGAGTCGGACCGGCTCAAGCAGATCGCGGCGGAGAACGTCCCGATCTACTCGATCAAGACGAACACGACGACGCAGATTCAGAACGCGCTCAAAGACGTCTTCAACCTGCCCTCGCTCGACGTCGAGGAGATCGCGATGCGCGAGGCCGAGGAGGCCGTCTACCAGGTGCTCCTCGACTCACGCGCGATCGAGCTGACGCCCCAGACCTCGTACATCCGGCGGATGCAGCATCAGCTCGCCGAGCGCTACCGGGTGCAGTCTCGGTCCACGGGGCTCGAGCCGAATCGGCGGGTGCGGATATTCAAAGGGCCCGACGTTTAGCGGTCGAGCGAGACCTTCCCCGAGTCGTCGACGGTAAGCATCGAGTCGAACTGTAAGACTTCGTCATCGGTCACGCGCCGGCTGTGCACGGCGAGCCGATGCGCGCCGGTCGGTGTCGTGCCGGAATACGAGAGACGCAAGAGCGGGTTCTTGGCCTCGCTACCGGGTGCGAGCCGGCCGGCCTCGACCAGGAGCGCGACCACCCGCTCCTGGATCCGCAGCGGCAGCAGCCGGTATGCGTCGTCGTCGCCGGCCCGCTTGGCGAGCTCCGCCGCCGCCTTGTTCGCCGGATCGGTGCGGTTCTTGCAAAAGCGGACGACGGCGTCCCAATCGTCCGCCGCGATCCCCGCGAAGACGGCGGCGATCATCGCCCACTCGACCCCGTCCCGCGCAACCGTGCCGTGCCGCACCACCTTCAGCCGCGCGCGCACGTGCCGTCCGCGCAGTTCGATGTCGACGTCGAGCTCGGAACCGCTCGGCGTCTCGCGCGACGCGAAGAGGAGGCCTTTCTCGCTGATCTCCAGACCCGTGCCTGCCACCGGCGTGCCGTCCTTGATCCACGACATCTGGTAGCGCTTGCGGATCCGGTTGGCGGTCCGGCGATCCGACTTGGTCGCGCCGAGTCGTTTGACCAACTCGTTCAGCATGGTCCCTCCGCGATGGCCGCGGCGCCGCGAGCGCGAAGAGCGCCGGGTGCTCGTCACCTTCGAAGGGATCGAAGCCGCCGGGAAATCCACGCTGATCGCAGCGCTGGCGGCTAGGCTTAGGAACCGCGGCGACGTCGTCCTGGTCACCAGGGAACCTGGGGGTACGCCCCTTGGTGATTCTTTACGCGAGCTGTTCGTCGACCCGGCGCTGCGGATCGCTCCGATCGCCGAGGTGATGCTGCTGAACGCTTCCCGGGCCCAGCTGGTCGCCGACGTCATCGCGCCGGCGCTCAAGGATCGGGCGGTCGTCCTGTGCGACCGGTTCTTCGACGCAACCGTGGCCTACCAAGGCTTCGGACGCGGGCTCGACATCGAGTCGCTGCTCGAGATCTGCCTGACGGCGACGCAGCGTATCGCGCCGGACCTGACCTTTCTGGTCGATATCCCGGTCGAGGTCTCGCGGGCACGCTTGCAGGCGCGCGGCGGCACCGACCGGCTCGAGCGCGAGGACACCGCCTTCCACACCCGTGTCCGGGAGGGGTATCACGCGCTCGCGGAACGCTTCGAGAACCGCTTCGTGATCCTCGACGGGACCGTGAGCCCCGACCTGCTCGTCACCGCGGCGTTCGAGGCATTCGAGCGCAGACGAAACGGGCCGCTCCCGTGATCGACGGAATCTTCGACGTCGTCGGGGCCGAGGCGCCGCGCACGTTCTTCGAGCACCTGACCGCGGCGACGCTCTCGCACGGCTACCTGTTCACCGGGCCGCAGGGCGCCGGCAAGAAGACGTTCGCGCGCGCGCTCGGCCGCTCGCTGATGTGCGTGACGCCGAAGCGGACGCTGCTCGGCTGGTGCGGCACCTGCAGCGGCTGCACGCGCATCGCGGCGGGCACGCATCCCGACTTCTACTTCGCGGAGGGACAGCTCAAGATCGGCGACCGCGACGGCGGCGGATTTCACGAGACCGAAGAGACGACCGCGCGCGACCTGGTGCGGCAGCTCTCGCTCCATTCGTACGCGGGCGGCAAGCGCGTGTTCGTGCTCGGGGACGCCGATTTCACGCGCGAAGCGGCCAACGCGCTGCTGAAGTTCTTCGAAGAGCCGCCGGCCGGCGTCGTGCTGATCGTGACGACCAACGCGCTCGGCCGCGTTCTGCCGACGATCCGTTCGCGGCTGGTCGAGGTGACGTTCCCGCTGCTCTCGGAAGACGAGATCGTCCGGATCCTCGAACGGCACGGGATCGCCGGCGACGACGCGTTGCGCGCGGCGAGCATCGCGAACGGCAGTGCGACGCGGGCGCTCGCGTACCTGATCGAAGGCGAGGGCGCGACGCGCGACGCCGCGGTCGAGTGGTTCTTCGCCGCCGCGCAGGGCGGCGAGGCCGACGCGAGCGGGTGGGCGACCCGGCCGACCCGCGAGGCGGGGCTCG
>CALEOJ010000005.1 GCA_937910425.1 uncultured candidate division WPS-2 bacterium | reverse complement strand
GTTCCGCTGGTCGCCAGCGGCGGGATCCGCGACGGCGTCCAGGTCGCCAAGGCGCTCGCGCTCGGCGCCGATCTGGCCGGTCTCGCGCTCCCGTTCCTGCGCGCCGCCGACGAGTCCGACGCCGCGGTCGCAGCGCTGATCGACGAGCTCGTCACCGCGCTGCGGATCGCGCTGTTCGCGACGGGTTCGCGCACGATCGGCGAGCTGCGTGATGCGCTCGCCTAGCGAGTAGCGGTGTTCGCGGCCGTCGTCCTCGCCGCGGTCGTCGCGGCGAGCCCCTCGCCGTCGCCGTCGCCTGCGCCGAGTCCGGGCGCACCGCTCCCGATCGGGAGCGTGACCGTCGTCAGCGGGAGCGCGCAGTCGCTGCATCGCGCACCGCAAGCGGCGTCGGTGTTGGACGCGCGCGCGCTGCGTACCTCGACCGCGCAGTCACTCGATCAAGTGCTGCGCGCGCTTCCCGGCTTCGACCGCGATCGCAGCAACGCGCCGTTCACGAACTACGGTCAGTTGCGGCTCTCATTCGCAGGCGCGGGCGCGGATCGCGGTGCGCTGTTCGTCGATGGCGTGCCGGCACAGGACGGGTTCGGCGGTCAGGTCGACTGGAACGCGCTGCCGGTCGATGATGTCGAGCGCGCTGAGCTGCTGCGCGGCCCGGGCTCCGCGCTCTACGGATCGGGCGCGATCGGCGGGGCGCTCTCGCTCACGACGCTGCGCCCGGGACCGCCGGGCGGGACGTTCGCCATGAGCGCCGGCGGGATCGACCACGGCAGCGCGTCGCTGGTCGGAGACGAGCGCGTCGGCGGTGTGAACGCGCTCGTGTACGCCTCCACCCGGCGATTGGGGTACGACGTCATCCCGCCGGACCAGACGTCGCGCGTCGACCGGACGGCGCGCTCGACCGCGGACGTTCTGCACCTCAAGCTGCGGGCCGGCGATCCGCAGACGGACGTGCAGCTCGACGCGCTGATGGCGGGCGACGCGCAGGAAGACGGGCGCCCCAACGACGGCTTCTCGCGCGCGACGCGGCAGCTGGCGCTGAGCTGGACGCACGTGCGCCGCGAGCTCATCGGCGTCACCGCGTATGCGCGCGCGACGACGGTGGTGAACCTGGCCGACCGCTATCCGTCGGCCCCGGGCGAGCAACTCTACACCCAGCACGTGCCGACCTCGGATGCCGGGCTGCGCGCGCGCTGGTCGATCCCGCTCGACCCCGCCGGTGAAGGGACCGGAAACCTGACGGTACTGCTCGACCATCGCATGGTCAGCGGCCGGAGCGACCAGCTCACGCCCGCGGGCGTGGTACAAAGCGACGTTGCAGGCACCCAGCGGCTCGACGGCGTCGCCGTGCAGGCTGCGATGCAAGGCCGGCTCGGGGCGATTCTCGGAGCCCGCTACGACGCGATCCGCACGAACGCGCTCGGCGAGCGCACCGCAGCGGCGATCTCTCCGCGGCTCGCACTCCACTACGATCTCTCGCCCGGCGTCGCGCTGCGCGCGGCGTACGGCACCGGCCTGCGCGCCCCGTATCTGAACGAGCTGGTACGCAGCTTCCGCATCGGCACCGTGCTGCAGCAGAGCAACGCGAGTCTCGTTCCGGAGCGCAGCGTTTCCGCGCAGCTCGGGATCGACGTCGCGAGCGCCGCGTCGCGGTTCGCGCTCGACTACACGGGGACGCGCGTGCGCGACGCGATCGGCTTCCGCACGATCTCGCCCACCGTGCAGCAGCGCTCGAACTTCGGGCGCACGGCGAGCGACGCGTTCACCGGCGAGTACGACCGCACGGGAGCATGCACGCGGGTGCGCGCGTTCGGGATCGCGCAGCACGCGCGCGTCGTCTCCGCCGCGCCGGCGCAGGTCGGCAAGCGCCTCGCCTACGTCCCCGACTCCGCGGCGTCGCTCGGCGTCGACCGCACGGTGCGCGCGCTGACGGCAGGGCTCGAGGTGTCGTACAGCGGTCCGGCGTTCGCCGACGACCTCGAACGTCAGCCGCTCGGCGCCGCGCTGCTCGTCGGGGGACGGCTGACGCTGCGCGCGGCCGACGGAACGGCGCTCTCGCTGGCGGTCGACAACCTCGCCGACAAGCTGTACCTGACCAGCGTCGACCGGCTCGGCCCGCCGGCATCGGTGACGCTCCGCCTGTCGATCCCGGTCGGCGCGCGTCCGGCGGCTACGCGGGGCGCGGCGTGCGGCTGACCTTCACCTCGCCGTCCTCGACCAGGACGTCGAACGTCTCGACCGATGCGTAGTCGCCCAGCGTCATCGTGCCGTCGGTCATCCGGAAGCACCAGGCGTGCCACGGGCAGGTGACGGTCGTTCCCTCGATCCAGCCTTCGGCGAGCGGACCGCCTTGATGCGGGCAGGTGTTGTCGAGGGCATAGAACTTTCCGCCGGCGTTGAACAACGCGATCTCGCGCCGGCCGACCACGACGGTCGTTCCGGTCCCCGGCGCGACGTCCGCGACGCGCGCCACCGTCACGAACTCAGTCATCCTGACACGCTGTCAGAGCTGAGGCTGTCGAAGGGCACTCACAGCCCGACCGGTTCCGCGCCCACAGGAGGACGTCTTGCTCAAAGATTACCGTGACTGGCTCGAGTCGGAGCGCAAGCTTCTCGGCAACGCGAGTCACCATGCGTACTCGTTCGGTCAGGCCAACATGGCGAAGCGCGCGCTCGAGCGCCTCGACGAAGAGCTGGCGCGCACGCTCTACGTCCCGCTCGACCGTACCGAGGCGCGCCGCGTGTTGACCGCGATCGAGGCGCTCGGCCAGCAGACCACCGGCGTCCCGCCGGAACTCGAGGCATTGCGCGAGGCGATCAAGGTCGCAATGGTCGAGGAGAACGAGCCCGCGGACAGCTGAGGGGCCGGCCCGCCGTCCTTTGACGCGATAGCGCGGATTTGGTATGATCCGTCGGTCGCCGTCGCGGACCCACGGAGCCTGCGGACGCGCGAGTCGAAAGGAGACCAGTTTCCCGTGCCCTTGACCAAAGAACAAAAGTCGGATCTCTCGACCAAGTATGGCCGCGGCCCCAACGACACCGGCTCGGCCGACGTCCAGATCGCGATTCTGACGGCGTCGATCAACCAGCTGAACGAGCACCTGAAGGTCCACAAGAAGGACCATCACAGCCGCCGCGGCCTGCTGATGCAGGTCGGCCAGCGCCGGCGCCTGCTCGTGTACTTGCAGAACAAGGATCTCGAGCGCTACCGCAAGCTCATCGGCGAGCTCGGCCTGCGCAAGTAAGCGCACTCCAAGCGAACATCGGCACCGGCGGGGAGACCCGCCGGTGCTTTTCGTTGTGCGCCCGCGCGAAGACGGCCCAGCGCAACCGGAGGCGGCCTGCCGGATTTCGGCGAATCCCGGGCCTGTTCACACAAAGACAAACAATTGCAAAAGAACAGAAACTAGGAGTATCAGTGCCAGAATCCGTCTCGCTCGAGATCGGTGGCCGGCAGCTCGTCATTGAGACGGGCGAGCTTGCGAAGCAAGCAAACGGCAGCGCTCTCGTCCGCTACGGCGATCAAATCGTCGTTCTGTGCGCCGCGACGGCGTCAGAGAAACCTCGCGAGGGGATCGACTTCTTCCCCCTCACCTGCGACTACGAAGAGAAGATGTACGCGGCCGGCAAGATCCCGGGCGGCTACATCAAGCGTGAAGGCCGCCCGACCGAACACGGCGTGCTCAGCGCGCGGCAGATCGATCGTCCGCTGCGCCCGCTGTTCCCCGACGGCTTCCGCAACGACATCCAGATCATCGCGACGGTCCTCTCGACCGATCCCGGGCTGGACAGCGACGTTATCGCGGTCTGCGCGGCCGGCGCCGCGCTCGCCGTCAGTGACATCCCGTTCCACAAGAACGTCGCCGCCGTCCGCGTCGGTCGCGACGAGAACGGCGGTTACATCACCAACCCGACGCTCGAACAATACGAGACCGGCGGGATGGAGATCGTCGTCGCCGGCACGTCCGATGCCGTGATGATGGTCGAAGGCGGCGCCAAGGAGATCTCCGAGGAAGTCTTCCTCGAAGCGGTCGCCTTCGCGCACGAAGAGATCAAGAAGATCGTCAAAGCGATCGACCAGCTCGCGAAAAAATCCGGCAAGGCGAAGCGCGTATACCCGCTGCTCAAGACCGACGCGGCGCTCGACGCGTGGGTGCGCAAGAACTTCGGCAAGGAAGTCGCCAAGGCGATGCGCGTCGTCGACAAGCTCGAGCGCAACGCCGCGTTCGACAAGCTGTCGCGCGAAAATGCGCTCGCGAAACTCGGTAAAAAGGGCGATGCCACCGTCCAAAGCCTGATCGAAGATCCGAAGAACAAAGAGTTCGAGAAGATCATCAAGGCGATGGAAGAGGATGAGCTGCGCACGATGGTCGTGGACGAAAAGATCCGTCCCGATGGCCGTAAACCCGACGAGATCCGCGCGATCTGGTCGAAGGTGCACTACGTGCCGCGCGTCCACGGTTCCGGAGTGTTCACCCGCGGACAAACGCAGGTGTTCACCGCCGCGACGCTCGGCTCGATCAGCGACGCGCAGCGTTTGGACGGGATCCTCGCGATCCCCAACAAACGCTACATGCACTACTACAACTTCCCGCCGTACTCGGTCGGAGAGACGCGCCCGATGCGTGCACCGGGTCGCCGCGAGATCGGCCACGGCCAGCTCGCGGAACGTGCGCTCGTCCCGGTGCTGCCGGATGAAGCGGACTTCCCGTACACGCTGCGCGTGATCAGCGAAGTGCTCGAGTCGAACGGGTCGTCGTCGATGGCGTCGGTCTGCGGCTCGACCCTCGCGCTGCTCGATGCCGGCGTTCCGCTCAAAGGACACGTCGCGGGCGTCGCGATGGGCCTCGTGATGAAGGGCAAGGACTACGCGGTCCTGACCGATATCCAGGGCCTCGAGGACGCGCTCGGCGAGATGGACTTCAAGGTTGCGGGGACGACCGCAGGGATCACCGCGATCCAGATGGACATCAAAGTCGCGGGGATCACGATCGAGATCATGCGCGAAGCGCTCGCGGAAGCCAAGAAGTCGCGCTTGTTCATCATCGACAAGCTCAAAGAGACGATCACCGAACCGCGCAAGGAGCTCTCGGAGTTCGCGCCGCGGATGATCGTGCTGCAGATCAGTCCGGATCTCATCAAGAACGTGATCGGACCCGGCGGCAAGGTGATCAACAAGATCGTCGCCGACTGCGGCGTGAAGATCGACATCGAGAACGACGGGCGCGTCTTCATCGCCGGCGCGAACGCGGCCGGCGCCGAGAAGGCGAAGCAGATGGTCGAAGCGCTCACCAAGGAAGTGAAAGCGGGCGAGACCTATCTCGGCACCGTCACACGCTTGATGAACTTCGGCGCGTTCGTCGCGATCTTGCCGGGCAAGGAAGGCCTGGTCCACATCTCGCAGCTCGCGCCGCAGCGCGTCGAGCGGGTCGAGGACGTGGTGAAGCCGGGCGACCAGATCATGGTCAAGGTCATGGAGATCGACTCACAAGGCCGCATCAACCTCAGCCGTAAGGCGATGCTCGGCGGCGATGCCGGCGGCGGAAGCGAAGCCGGGACCGGCCGCAACTCCGACGAGCCGGAATACAGATCGGAAGAGCGTCGTGTAGGGAAAGAG
>CALEOJ010000004.1 GCA_937910425.1 uncultured candidate division WPS-2 bacterium | reverse complement strand
CCAGCATCCCGGATCGATGTGAGCGGAAGGTTGCCGCGAAATGAGGAACCAGCCGGTGTGCCGGCGTCCTCCACCCTGTGTCCGACGCACTGAACGCCTCCGCCGGAGGCGATCCGCTCGCTGCACTGCGGGGGCGTGCCGCGGCGACGGGCGACGCGGGCCTCATCGCGGCAGTCGCCGCCGCCGAGCGCGCCCACGAGACGCTGGCCCTCGAAAGAGCCTCGCTGCAAAGCCGCCTCGCGGCGTCCTCGACGAACCTGGAGCGCGAGCTGACCAAGCTCCGGACGCTCGGGCGCGTCGCCGAAACCGTCAACTCCTCGCTGGAACTGGACGTCGTCCTCCGGCACGTGCTCGACACCGCGGTCGAAGTGATGAAGGCCGAACGCGGATTCGTGATGATCGCCGACGCCGGCGGAAAGCTCGAGCTCACCACCACCTACGGGATCGACCGCGCGACCGTGGAGGGCGACGACATGCGCCCTTCGCAGACCACGGTGCGGCGCGTCTTCGAGACCGGCGAACCGATCGTCACGACCGACGCGCAGCAGGACCCGCGCTTCAACGTCAACCTTTCGGTGCGCGCGCTCCGACTGCGCTCGATCATCTGCGTCCCGCTCGCGATCAAGGCGCGCACGATCGGCGTCGTGTACCTCGACTCGCGCGTTGCGCCCGGCCTCTTCTCGCCGCACGATCCCGACTTGCTGACCGCGTTCGCGAACCAAGCCGCACTCGCGATCGAGAACGCGCGGCTCTTCGAAGCGCTGCGCGTCCGAGTCGCTGAGATCAGTCGGCTGGAGCAACTGCAGGCGCGCGTCCTGGGCTCGATCACGAGCGGTGTCATCACTGTCGACGGCCGCGGCTCGATCGCGAGCTTCAACGACGCGGCCGCCGAGACGTTCGGGATCGGCGGAGCGACGATGCTCGGCAGACCGGTGCGCGCGCTCGAAGCGCTGATCCCCGGGATCACGGTGATCCTCGAGGACAATCTGATGCCGACCAAGCCGACGGAGCTCGAGGCGAACCACCCCACGCGCGGCACGCTGCAACTGGAAGTGCGCACCGCACCGCTGGACCTGCCGGAGGACACGGGGCCGCACGGCTGGGCGATCGCGGTGACCGATCTGACCGAACGCCGCAAACTCGAACGCCTGCACGCCGCGGACGTCGAGCAGCGCCGCGCGATCGGAGACGCGTTCGCTCGCTATCTCGCGCCGCACGTCGTCGAGCAGCTCATGCGCGCGCCCGGCGGCGTCGCGCTCGGCGGCGAGCGCGCGACGGCGACGGTGCTGTTCGCCGACATCGTCGCATTCACGGAACTGGCGGAGCGTCTCGATGCCGAGGACGTCGTCGACATCCTCAACCATTTCTTCAGCGCGGCGGTGCAGATCGTGTTCGAGAACGACGGTCTGCTCGACAAGTTCTACGGCGACGGGTTGATGGTCGTCTTCGGACCGCCCCGCGTGCGCGCCGACGATGCGACGCGCGCGCTGGCCGTCGCCGCGGCGCTCCACGACGCCGCGGCAACGATCCTGGCCGACGGCAAGCCGCTCCAGCTCGCGATCGGCATCGCAACCGGCGACGTCGTCGCAGGCCACATCGGCAGCCCGAAACGTATGGACTACACCGTGATCGGTGACGCCGCAAACCTCGCCAGCCGCCTGCAGGGCGCCGCGCCGCCCGGCCGGACCTACGTCGACGATCGCACCTACAAGCGCGTCAGCGACGCGCCGCCGGCCGAAAAGATGATCGCGAAAATTCGCGGACGTACCGAACCGGTCACGATCTTCGCGCTAGGCTGAGGTTCCGTAGAACTACGGACGGCCGCCGCCGACGCCGCACGCTACCGTTGCGGCATGATGAACGCACACCACCCAACCGATGACGGCGCCACGATCATCATGACGTGCCTGGCCGCCGCCGCAATCCTCGCCGCCGCCTCGCTCGCCCTCTTCCCCCTCGCCCACTACGCCGCCACCCTGATCACCGGCACATGACCACGACCGTCACCCTTGCCATCGGCGCGCTTCGTCGTGAAATGCACGATGCTGGGGCGGCTCGATGGAGTCGACATGGCGGCCTCGAGACCCGTCATGCCGCGGGTTCGATTCCGCCCGCTCCAGCCCGGCGAACTTGATTCGCCGGAGATGGTGTGGTACGGTCCCATTTGGGTCTCGAGGCTGTCATCACACCATCGAACGGGCACCGCGTCAACACGACGCGGTGCCCGCCGCTTTTCCGGCGCGAACTTCAGTAGAACTACGGACGGCCCGAACCGTTGCGAGCGCTACCGTAAGCCCATGATGAACGCCGCCGACACGACCCGCCCGCACGGTACCGCCGCCGTCGCCGCCCTCGGCACCGGTATCGTCCTCGCCCTGCTCACGATCGCGATCACTGTCACCAGCCCCGCCACAATCCCAATGTGGTGCGCCGCCCACGGCGGCTGCCCCTAACCACCGCCCTATCCGACCCTCCCCAAACGGGCGCCCCGGCCATTCGACAAGCTCAGGGTGACAACGTTGGGTGGCGCCCCGCCCACCGCCGCCAAGAGCCTTAGTCCTTCGAGAACTCGCTCACTATCGCTCGCAGCGTCGCGACGTCCAACCGCGTCCAAGTCCCGTCTCCGGCGATGTGGAGAGTCGCTCCGCGCCCGGCAAGTAGGCGCGCACGACTTCGCTCCGCCCGGATGTACACCTGACCGATCGGCTCCGCGCCCTCGTCGCCGAGCCGAAGCAGGACGACCCGTCCGTCCTGGTCGCCGTACCCGCCGGCGAGCACGACGTGATCGCCGTCGACCGCGAGCGCCTTCGCCCCGGTAACGTCGTTGCGCCAATGTCGGACCGTGCCGTGTTCGATCCGCACGATCGGGAAGTCGGTATAGGAGCAGAACCACGCTGTGTCACCGGCGAGCGTCAACGCGTAGCAGTCGGCAATGCTTACACCATCGACGGCGCCGCAGTTCTCTCTCGTGCCGAACCTCCACAGTTCGGACCCATCCGACGAAAAACGCGCGACCCCCGCGGACGAGACCGGCCAACTCCCGTCCTCGTTGGACCCGGCAAACACACCCTCGTCAAAATAGCCGACCCAGATCGTTCCGTCAGGCGCGCACCGGACGTGCTCGATGCCGTCGCCCAGCGTGAACGCCCCGGCGACCGCTCCGTCAGTGGTATACACACGGGCGTTGTTCTCACCGTCCACGGCGCGCGCTGAGACAACGAGCCAGCGCGCATCGACGAGCCGATCGAAATGGACGTACCCGTCGAGCGGAACCTCGATCGCGTCACGTTCTCCACCTTCATCACGCACCGTCCCTCAGCACCGCGTAGCCGTAATCGAACCAGCCAGCCGGCGGTGTCGGCAGAGGCACAACCGTCCCAAACGTCATGCAGCGATCACGTTGGCGTCGCCCATGCCGCGATCCCGCCCTTCGACACCTTTCACCCTTCGACAAGCTCAGGGTGACATCGAGATTGTGACGCGCCGCGATCGCGCCGCGCGGACCCGCCACGATCGTGCCGTGGTCGCGGGGACGCGACATCGCAGCGGCGGACACTCTGAACGAGCGGAGCGCAGGATGCGCGAGAGCGATGTGAAGACGTAGCAAGGCCCGGGCAGGAAGCCCGGGCCTTGCGTGTCCGCCACTGCGATGTCGCGTCCCCCGCGACCACCGCCACTACCGAAGAGTCAGCGCTTCGAGAACTGGAAGCGCTTGCGCGCCTTTTTGCGCCCGTACTTCTTCGATTCTTTTTCGCGCGGATCGCGCGTCAGCAGCCCGTTGCGACGCAGCACTTCGCGCAGCGACTCGTCCATCTCCAGCAGCGCGCGGGCGATACCGTGACGGACCGCGCCGGCCTGACCCGAGACGCCGCCGCCTTCGCACTTCACGTCGACGTTGAAGCGCGAGAGCGACTGGGTGACGTCGAGCGGCTGACGGACGATCATCTGCAGCGTTGGGCGGGGGAAATACTCGTCAATCGCGCGCTTGTTGATCGTGATGACGCCCTGACCGAGCGTGAGACGGACGCGCGCGATGCCGCGCTTGCGGCGGCCGGTTCCGTGGAAGTAGTCCTGGCCCTGGGTCTGCTGCATTAGGTGAGAGGCTCCGGCTTCTGGGCCGCGTGCGGATGATCCGGACCGGCATACACGCTGAGGCGGTTGAGCAGCACGTCGCGCATGCGATTCGTGGCCAGCATCCCGCGCACGGCGCGTTCGATGAGGCGCTCGGGATACTTGTCGCGCACTTGCGCGGCCGTCTCGGTACGGAGACCACCCGGGAAACCCGAGTGACGGTGGTAGACCTTCTGGGTCCACTTCCGCGGCGCCAGCTCGACCTTCTCGGCGTTGATCACGACGACGTGATCGCCGTCGTCGATGTGCGGCGTCCAGGTCGGCTTGGTGCGGCCGGAGAGCGCACGGGCGATGCGCACCGCGAGCGTGCCGAGCCGATGCCCGGTCGCGTCGACGATGAACCAATCGTGCTGAGTCTCGGCCGTCTTCTGCTGATATGTGCGCATGGGATCCGTTGGAACGAAAAGGACGCCGTGGAGCCCTTCGACAGCCCTTCGACAGGCTCAGGGTGACAAGGATGACTGCACGGCAACCTACGCAGTATACGGGTCGCGGTCGCCGGAAGTCAACCGCGCCGAGCCGGGACGGGGCGAGCGGACGCCCGGCTACCCTGGAGAGGCGCCGAGCCCGGCCGCTCCGGCCCGGCGGCGTCAATTGAAGACCGCCGTCGACCGATATGACAAACAGGCGGGTCCGATCTGACGAACCCGCCGGGTTTTTGGCGCTCGCGGAAACCCGCTCCCGGGGAGTAGATGAGGCTCGTGAGTTCGTTCGACATCGGTCTGGTCGTGGTCGCCGCGGCCCTCGCCTTCGCAGCCGTCGCCGCTCTGCTCGCCTATCGCCGCGTCGCCGCGACGGCCCACGCCCAGAACGCAACGCTCCGCGGGGCGCTCGACGTCGCCGGTGCCGCGGCGATCGAGGACGTCATCGCGGCGCTCATCGATAGC
>CALEOJ010000003.1 GCA_937910425.1 uncultured candidate division WPS-2 bacterium | reverse complement strand
TCCGCGGCAATGACGAAGGCGCTACGCTGGTAGATCCCGCCACCGGCGAGACGGTCGCCCGCGCGAGCTCGACGGGGCTCGACCTCGCCGCGGCGCTGCGCTACGCCCGCGAGGTCGGCGGCCCGGCACTGCGGCGACTCACGTTCGCCGAGCGCGCCGAATTGCTGGGGCGGATCGCCGACGTGCTCGCGGCGCGCAAGGACGAGTGGTATGAGATCGCACGCCGCAACTCGGGGAACACGCCGGCCGACGCGGCGATCGACGTCGACGGCGCGATCGGGACGCTGAAGTATTTCGCGAAGACCGGCGCGGCGCTCGGCGCGGCGTCGTTCCTCGCCGACGGCTCACCGCAGCGGCTGGCGCGCGACGTGAACTTCCAGGGGCTGCACATCGGCGTTCCGATCGAGGGCGTCGCGATCCACATCAACGCGTACAACTTTCCGTCGTGGGGACTGTGGGAGAAAGCCGCGGTCGCGCTGCTCGCCGGCATCCCGGTCCTGGCGAAGCCCGCGACCGCGACGGCATGGCTCGCAGTCGCGATGACGCGCGCGGTCGTCGATGCCGCGATCCTGCCGGACGGTGCCCTCTCGGTGCTCGCGGGCTCCGCCGGCGAGCTGCTCCACGACGCCAAGTTCGGCGATGCGATCGCGTTCACGGGCTCGTCGGAGACGGGCGAGACGATTCGCTTGCACCCGCACGTGCGCGGCGAAGGGATTCGCGTGAACGTCGAAGCCGATTCGCTCAACGCATCGCTGCTGGGCCCGGACGGCGCGCCCGGCACGGCGGTGTTCGATCTGTTCGTGCGCGAAGTCGTGCGCGAGATGACGACCAAGGCCGGGCAGAAATGCACAGCGATCCGCCGCGCGCTCGTCCCGGCGCCGTTCGCCGACGCGGTCGTGAGCGCGATTTCGTCGGCGCTCGACGCGGCGCCCGAGATCGCGCCGGTCGTCTCGGCGTCGTCGCGCGACGCGGTCGAAGCGGGGATCCGCGCGCTCTCGGCAGCGGCGACGCTGGTGTACCGCAAGGGCATCGCGGATGCGAAAGCGGCCGCGTACGTCGCGCCTGCGCTGTTCCGCGCCCAGGGGGACGTGCCGGTCGTGCACGACGCCGAGATCTTCGGCCCGGTCGCGACGGTCGTCACGTATCGCGACGCCGCGGATGCGTACGCGCTGGCGCGGCGCGGCGGGGGGTCGCTGGTCGCATCGGTCTTTAGCGCCGATCCCGCGTTCCTGGCCGCGTCGGCGGCGGCGCTCGGCGCGTCGCACGGGCGCGTGCTGCTGGTCGATCCATCGATCGGCGAGAGCCACACCGGTCATGGGATCGTGCTGCCGTCGTGCCTGCACGGCGGTCCCGGCCGCGCCGGCAACGGCGAAGAGCTCGGCGGTCTGCGCGGGCTCTGGTTCTACCATCAACGAACCGCGGTGCAGGGTCCGGCGTCGGTGCTCGCCGAGCTCGCAAGCCGGGCGGTGGAGATCGCCCGGTGACCGCGTCGACAGAACCGAATGCGCCGGCCGAGAACGCGCCGCCCGCGTTCTATAACGCCGCCGTCGATCTGATCGAGCGCAACCTTCCGGCGCGAGCCGGAAAGACGGCGTTCGTCGACGAGTGCGGCGCGTACACGTACGGCGAACTCGCGCAGCGCGTCGACCGCTGCGCCGGTGCGCTGCGCGCGTTCGGCCTCGAAGCCGAGCAGCGCGTCGTGCTCGGCCTGCTCGACACGATCGACTTTCCGACGGCGTTCCTCGGTGCGATCAAGGCCGGCATCGTTCCGATTCCGGTCAATACGCTCTTCCAGCCGCTCGACTTCGCCTTCATCCTCGCCGACAGCCGCGCCAAAGCGGCGATCGTCTCGGCGGAGCTGCTGCCTGCGTACGAAGAGGCCGCGCGCCTCGCGAACTGGACCGGCCGCTTCATCGTCTCCGATCCGCGCGGCACGCTGACGGACGCGCGCTATCCCACGCTCGCCGCGCTGATGGACGCCGCGACGCCGATCGCCAAGCCCGCACCGACGCGGCCCGACGATATCTGCTTCTGGCTCTACTCGTCGGGCTCGACCGGTAAGCCGAAGGGCACGCTGCACGTGCAGACGAGCATGATCCGCACCGCCGAGCTGTTCGCGCGCGACGTGCTCGGGATGCGCGAAGACGACGTCGTCTTCTCGGCGGCGAAGCTGTTCTTCGCGTACGGCCTCGGCAACGCGCTCTCGTTCCCGATGTCGGTCGGCGCGACGGCGGTGCTGCAGTCCGGCCGCGCGACGCCGGATGTCGTCAGCACGATCCTGCGCGAGCGCGGCGCGACGATCTTCTGCGGCGTGCCGACGCTGTTCGGCTCGCTGCTGGTCCACCCCGATCTTCCGGCCCGCGGCGAGATCGCGCTGCGGCTCTGTACGTCGGCCGGCGAGCCGCTCCCCGAAGAGATCGGCAAGAACTGGACCGCGCGCTTCGGCGTGGAGATCGTCGACGGGATCGGCTCGACCGAGATGCTGCACATCTTCGTCTCGAACCGTCCCGGCGCGGTGAAGTACGGCACCACCGGTCTGCCGGTCCCCGGCTACCGCGTGCGGATCGTCACCGAGGACGGCCGCGAGGTGGCGCCGGGCGAGCTCGGCGAGCTCGAGGTCAGCGGCGAGACGTCGGCGGTCCACTACTGGAACAACCGCGCGAAATCGCGCGCCACGTTCGCCGGCGAGTGGACGCGCACCGGCGACAAGTACCGCCAGGACGAGGAGGGGTATTTCGTCTACTGCGGACGCGTCGACGACATGCTGAAGGTCGGCGGGATCTGGGTCTCGCCGAGCGAGGTCGAGGCGGCGCTCGTCGCGCACGAGGCCGTCCTCGAAGCGGCGGTGATCGGCGTCGCCGATAAGAGCGATTTGATCAAGCCGAAAGCGTTCGTCGTGCTCAAGCCGGGGATCGAGCCGCGCGACGAGCTGGCCGAGGAGCTCAAAGCGCACGTGAAGAGCCGCTTGGCGCGGTACAAGTACCCGCGCTGGATCGAGTTCGTCACCGAGTTGCCCAAGACGGCGACCGGCAAAATTCGGCGGCACGTGCTTCGCGCCCGCGAGAGCGGATGACGCGCGAGCCGATCGCACGCGAGGTCGTCGTCGACGGCAAACGGCTCGAAACCGTGCGCTACGGCGGCGAACCGGACCGGCCGGCGATCGTCATGCTCCACGAAGGGTTGGGATCGGTCTCGCTGTGGCGCGATTCTCCGCCGCGCCTCGCCGCACGTACGCGCTGCAGCGTCGTCGCATACTCCCGGTACGGGTACGGCCGTTCCGAGGTGCTCCGCGAGAAGCGCGAGCCGGACTACATGCACCACGAGGGCGAGGTCGTACTCCCCGCGCTCCTCGCGGCGCTAGAGATCGACCGGCCGGTGCTGTTCGGGCACAGCGACGGCGCGTCGATCGCACTGATCTGCGCCGGCACGCATCCCGCATCGGTTCGCGCGCTCGTGCTCGAGGCGCCGCACGTCTTCGTCGAGGAGATCAGCGTGCGCAGCATCGCGGAGGCGAAGATCGCGTACGCTGCGACCGATCTGCCGGAGAAGCTCGCGCGCCACCATGCCGACGCCGATGCGACGTTTTACGGCTGGAACGACATCTGGCTCGACGCGCGCTTTCGCGACTGGAACATCGAATCGTACGCCGATCGCGTGCGCTGCCCGGTGCTCACGATCCAGGGCGATGCCGATGAATACGGCACGACGGCGCAGCTCGACGCGATCGCGGCGCGAATTCCGCAGAGCGAGACGCTGCTCGTCCCCGGCGCCGGCCACAGCCCGCACCGCGACGCCCCGGAGCTCGTGATCGAGCGCGTCGCGTCGTTCCTCGACCTCGTCTGATTCGGAGGTATCCCGTGGCATACGTCATCACCGCACCCTGCATCGGCGTCAAAGACGGTGCGTGCGTCCTGGTGTGCCCGCCCAACGCAATCCGCGGCAGACCCGACGATCCACAGTTGTTCATCTACCCCGAGGTCTGCTTGGACTGCGGTGCGTGCGTGGAAGCATGCCCGGTCGGCGCCGTCTTCGCCGACGTCGACGTCCCCGAAGAATGGCACGATTTCATCGCGCTCAACGACGCGAAGTCGCGTGAGCGCCGCTGATCCTGTCGCCGCCGAGGATGTGCGGGCGTACTCTTATATTGTGCCGATCTTTCGATGCAACAATGTCCTCCGATACCGAGTCACGGCAACGACGGATCGAAAGGGCAGTCTCGTTGCTCGTTTGACCGGAGCCCGGGACGGGGCAAGGAGCTCATAATGGACGTCGGATTCATCGGACTCGGTAAGATGGGCACCGCGATGGCGCGAAACATCGCAAAGGCTGGCCACCACGTTCGAGCGTGGAACCGGTCCGATACCGGCGACAATATCGACGGCTTGGAGATCGTGTCTTCACCGAGCGACGCCTTCCAATCGGACATCGTTTTCACGGTGCTGTCCGACGATGCCGCGATCCGTGAGGTGCTCCTGTCGTCAAATGCCCTTCACGGTACGCGCGCAGGTGTCGTGCACGTGGTGACGTCGACGATCTCGGTCGACTTTGCCGACGAGCTTCGCGCAAAGCACGTCGAGGTTGGTATCGGCTATGTCGCGGCGCCCGTGTTCGGCCGGCCGGATGTCGCCGAGGCGGCACAGCTCAATATCATGGTTGCCGGTGAGAAGGGGGCCGTCGACAAGGTGCGTCCTCTGCTCGACGTGGTCGGCAGGAAGATATGGGTACTCGGCGAGGATCCGAAACAGGCAAACGCTGCCAAGATCGCGGGCAACATGATGATCGCGATGGCGATAGAGGCGATGGCGGAGGCTGTCGTTCTTACGGAGAGCAACGGCCTGGCGGCTGAACACTTCTTCGATTTGATCTTGCAGACGCTGTTTGCGGGCCGCGCATACGAGAACTACAGCACGAAGATAGTGAAGCGCGACTTCGAGGCGGGTTTCCGGATGCAATTGGGTTTGAAAGATCTCGGGCTTGCCGCCGCGGCCGCCGAAAAGTCTGGGAAACGCCTCCCACTGCTGGATGCGGTTCGTGCTCGAATGGCCGAGGCCGTCGAGGCGGGAATGGGCGATAAGGATTGGTCGGCAATGGCCGGCTACACTCTTCAGCAACGAGGTAGCGCGAGCGTCTGAGCCGCTACGTTCACTCACGGCGGTCGTGGAGGATCGGCAAGAGCGTGCGATAGGCGCGGCGCGCGAGCGCGCCCGGGCGCAGCGGTTCGATCACGTCGTGCGACGGCGGGAGTCCCGTGATCCGGTGCAGTTCCACTGACGTGGCGTCGTGCGCGTTCCAGGCGTCGGCGAGGTCGCGTACGGCGGCGTTGTTGACGCCCGTTTCGCTGGCGTTGGTGACGATGCTGATCCGGCGGGTCGCGGGGGCCGTCGTTTGGGCCAGCCGTCCAAGAGCTGCTGCGATTCCGAGCGCTTCGGCGATTGCGCGCGTCGGATAGCGAGGGTAGCCGTGATCGGGCATCTGGCGCTCACGGCGGACCGGATCCCACCACAGGAACACGTTCGGCAGCGCACGCAAGGCGGCGACGAGCGTCGCGGTCGCCGCGCGCGGGACGCATGCCACGCCGAGAAACGGCGCGATCGCGACGACGTGTTCGACACGCTCGTGCTGCGCGATCCACATCGCCAGCAGTCCGCCGAGCGAGAAGCCCGCGACGGTCACCGTCATGCCGAGGCCGCGGGCGATCGTCAGCGCTTCGCGTGTCGCTTCCAGCAGATGTTCGCCGCGCAGCTCGCGCAGCTGCGTCGTCAGACGATCGCGGGCGCCGTGTCCGGGCAGTCGCGGGACGAGCACCGTGTCGCCGTTCGCGTGCAGACTGCGCGCGAGTGCGGCGCACTGCATCGGACTGGCGGTCAGGCCGTGCAGCAGCAGGACGACGCGCGGCGTGCGGCGCCCGTGCTCGAGCAGCATCGAGCCACCGCGCGCGTGGATCGTCGCATCGTCCCGCCGCCGCAGCGTCTCGTAGCCTTGCAGAGCGGCCTCGAAGTCAGGCGGCACGCGCGCACCTGCGCACGATTCGCCCCAGTGCTGCGTAGTCGACCTTCGCGTTGTGACGCGGATCGACGGGGACCGGCCCCGTGATGACCCGGTCGATCTCGGCGAATGCGACCGCGGCGCGGATCGCGTGCTCGTCGATGCGCGCGTTCGGCTGCGGCTCGACCAGCAGGATGCGCGTACCGTCGACGGCGGCGATCGCGCAGCGCGCGATCTCGGGACGGTAGGCGAGCGCGCACTCGACGCGCAGCGGCTCGAGCCGCCCGCGTGCGTCGTCGATCGTGGCCGCGGCGCGCCCGACCAGCCACAGCCGGTCCGTCTCGTCGCGGTAGCCGAGGTCGCCGGTGCGGTGCCACATCGTTGAGCCGGCGCGGATCTTCGTGGTCGCGTCGTCGGCACGGTCGAGGAAGTGCGGAACGACGTGCGCGCCCGCGACGACGATCTCGCCGACCGCGTGCGGCGGCAGGGCCAGGCGAAGCGGCGCGCCGTCGTCGGCGAACGGTCCGAACACGGCGCCGCGTTCCGTCGCGACGACGGCGAGGAGTCCCGGCGTGCAGGGAACACCGGCGAGAAGTCCGGCGCCGCCGCGCATCGCTGCGTGATCGGCT
>CALEOJ010000002.1 GCA_937910425.1 uncultured candidate division WPS-2 bacterium | reverse complement strand
GAGCTGCTGCCCGCGGCGTTCGGGCCGCGCGATCTCGGGGCGCCCGGGCGGCTGCTGGACCCGGGCACGCATCCACTGACCCTCGAGGACGCGGCGGCGGCGGCCGACCCCCTGGCAGTTGCGGCGCTGGGCGCCGCCGAGGCCTCGTACGCACCGTATAGCGGGACGTTCTCCGGGGTCGCGCTCGCGCTCGAGGATGGCACGACGCTGACCGGCCGCATCGCCGAGAACGCTGCCTTCAACCCGGGGCTGCCGCCGCTCCAGGCGGCGCTGATCGAGCTCGCGGCGCGCCGGGTGCCGTACGAGGCGATCCGGCGCGCCGTCCTGGTCGAGGCGGCCGGGCCGGCGTCTGCGCGCGGCGCAACCGAGGCCCTGCTCGCCGCGATCGCACCCGGCGCCGGCCTGACCTTCCTGCGCGCGATCGACGCTCCGTAGAACTACGGACGCACCCGGACCGGGCGGTCCGCTAGGCTGGCTGCATGGCACCTTCGGCGGACACAGGGGGTCTGAAGAGATAGTGCAGAAACCCCTGCACTATCTTGACCCGTCCGGGCAGTACCGCCTACGCTGGGAGACCGATGGCCGCCACTACCGATGCCCTGATCGAGGAATACCGACACGGATTCCACGATTCCGAAGAAAACTACGCCTTCAAGTCCGACAAGGGCTTGAACCGCGAGATCGTCGAGCGCATCTCGTCGATGAAGAACGAGCCCGCTTGGATGCTCGAATTCCGGCTGCGCGCCTACGACGTTTTCCGCTCCAAGCCGATGCCGACGTGGGGCGACACCGAGCTCCTCAACGAGATCGACTTCGACAACATCCGCTACTTCGTCAAAGCCGGCGAGCGCACGGAACAGAATTGGGACGACGTCCCGGACGACATCAAGCGCACCTTCGACCGGCTCGGGATCCCCGAGGCGGAGCGCAAGTTCCTGAGCGGCGTCTCCGCGCAGTACGAGTCCGAGGTGGTCTACCACTCCGTCATCGAGGAGCTCGAAAGAGACGGCGTGATCTTTTGCGACATGGACACGGCGCTGCGCGAGCATCCGGAAATCGTCAAGAAGTATCTGGCGACCGTCATCCCGGTCCAAGACAACAAGTTCGCCGCGCTCAACTCCGCGGTGTGGTCGGGCGGCTCGTTCGTCTACGTGCCCAAGGGCGTCGAAGTGAAGATGCCGCTCCAGGCCTACTTTCGGATCAACACCGAGAACATGGGCCAGTTCGAGCGCACGCTGATCATCGCCGACGAAGGCTCGAAGGTGCACTACATCGAGGGCTGCACGGCACCGCAGTTCTCCACGGCCTCGCTGCACTCGGCGGTCGTCGAGCTGATTGCGATGGACGGCGCGTCGATCCGTTACACGACGATCCAGAACTGGTACCGGAACATTTACAACCTCGTCACGAAGCGCGCCGTCGCGTACAAGAACGCGACGGTCGAGTGGGTCGACGGGAACATCGGCTCGCGGCTGACGATGAAGTATCCGGCGATCTACCTGATGGGCGAGGGCGCGCGCGGCGAGATCCTCTCGGCGGCGTTCGCCGGCGAGGGCCAGCATCAGGATGCCGGCGCGAAGGTGATTCACGCCGCCCCGAACACGACCTCGGTCGTGACCAACAAGTCGGTCACCGCACACGGCGGGAAGACGACGTACCGCGGGCTCGTCGAGATCCACGCGGGCGCGGTCGGCGCGAAGACGCGCGTGAAGTGCGACGCCCTGATCATGGACGACAAGTCGTCCTCCGACACCAAGCCGACGATGAAGATCGACGAGCAGCGCTCGACGGTCGAGCACGAAGCGTCGGTCTCGAAGATCGGCGAGGAGCAGCTCTTCTACGCGATGAGCCGCGGCCTCTCGGAAGCGGACGCGACCGCGATGATCGTCAACGGCTTCTTCGACTTCTTCGTCAAGGAGCTCCCGATGGAGTACGCCGTCGAGCTCAACCGGCTGATCAAGCTCGAAATGGAAGGCTCGGTCGGCTAGATCGTTCGCCGGTCTTTTTGGGGAAAGACCGGTTCGTGCGAGCTCGACGACTTCTCGCCCTCGTTAGCGCCGTCGCCTGCGCGGGCTCGATGCCGGCGTCGGCACAGGCTGCGAAGATCTGCGCGTGGTCGATCCCGGTCGACATGGTCGACAAGGTCTACTCAGGAACCGCCCGCGCCGGGACCGTCTTTCGCTTCCGCGTGACCGCGGACGCGGCGCGCGATGACGGCGTCAAGATCCCCGCCGGGGCGATGGGCTACGGCGTGATCCGCAGCGCCAGCGCCGCCGGCCGTCACAATCACGACGGGATGCTGGCGCTCGAACCGCGTTACGTCGTGGTGCCGAAGCCGCCCGGCTCGGTGCGGGTCGACGTCACGATGAACCCGACGCTCCCGGTGCAGTGGACACCCTCGGAGCCGCTGCTGAACAAGGCGGCCTCCCACGTGCCGCTCCCCATTCCCGGGCTCATCATGACCGGAGTGAACCAAGTCCGTTGGGGACGCAACATCACGCTCGGCCCCGGCTTCACGTTCACCGTGCTGCCGGTCGAGAATCTCGTCAACCGGTCGCCGGTCTGCTGAGGTTTCCTCGGCGCTATTTGACGCCCAGCAGCTCGACGTCGAAGTTCAGCGTCGCGTTCGGCGGGATGACCGGAGGATAGCCGCGCTCGCCGTAGGCGAGTGCCGGAGGACAGGTCAGCTTGCGGCGGCCGCCGACGCGCATCGTCGCAACGGCTTCGTCCCAGCAAGGGATCACGCCGTGAGTTCCGAGCGCGAACTCGAACGGCTGTCCGCGATCGCGCGAGCTGTCGAACTTCTTGCCGTCGGGGAACGTGCCGGTGTAGTGCACGATCGCGGTCTGCCCGGCGTGCGGCATCGCGCCCTTGCCGAGCTTGAGATCGGTGTATTTCAAACCGTCGCGGAGTTTGACGGTCTTCGGCGCGGCAGCATTCGTCTTCACCGACGTGGTCGCATACGACGCGGTCGTCCCGGCCAGCACCGGGAGCGGCGCCGCAACGAGCAGCGCGAGCAGAATGGAGGCGGAACGGGTCATGGCGCCGCCTTCGCGAACGAAGCCGCGTGTCCCATCCAGTAGCAAAGCGTGAAGACGTCCCGCCGGGCGCGGCGAAAAAGGTCGTCGTCGATGGCGTCGAGGTGTTGCTGTGCAACGTGGACGGCGAGCTGTACGCCGTCGAGGACGTCTGCACGCACGATGGGGGACCGCTCGATCAGGGCGAGCTGCAAGGCTGCCGCATCATGTGCCCGCGTCACGGTGCGATGTTCGACGTGACGACCGGGGCGGCGCTGACCCCTCCCGCCGTCGTCGCGCTCGCCAGCTACCCGGTCCGCGTCGAAGGAGACGACGTCTTCGTCGAGGTCTAAATGTGCTCGTCTGCCTCGGCGTGGTGGGCGTCGCGCTGGTCGTCCCGGTTCTCGTCCCCGTCGGTCTCGCCGTAGACGACGTCCGGGGTCGGTGAGATCCCCGCCACGTCGGCTTCGGCCCGGCTGAGCGGAGGCTCGTTATCGGCCTGGGTGCGCAGCTGGCGGGGCATCCCGGAGTCGGGATGATCGTCCACCTCCCGCGGCAGGGCGTTCTTGTAGTCCCCTTCCTGCTCGAGGGTCCTTTCGCGTTCCATACACCTGGCGTACCCACGACCGGCGCATGCCATCCCCGGCGGTCGCACCGTTTGTCGAACGACACCGGCGCGGAGCAGGGGCTACTATAGTCGCATCATGGCGACGAGGCTCTTGATCTGCCCGCCCGGCCACTACGACGTCCGGTACTCGATCAACCCGTGGATGACGCCGCACGTCGGCGATTCCGCGCCCGATGCGGCGCGCCAATGGGACCGTTTCGTCGAGCTGATCGGCTGCGTCGGCGACGTGGAGCTGGTGCAGGCCGAGCCGCAGGCACAGACGCCGGACATCGTCTTCACCGCCAACGCGGCCCTGATGGTCGGCAACCTCGCGATCGTCTCGAGCTTCCGGCACGCCGAGCGGCGCCGCGAGCAGCCGGTCTATCGCGCCGCGCTCGCCCGCGCCGGCTACGCGACGACGTTCCTGCGCCAGACCTATTTCGAAGGCGCGGGCGACGCGCTGTTCGATCGCGTGCGCCCGATCCTCTACGCGGGCTACGGCTGGCGGACCGAGCGCGGCGCGACGATGCAGCTCCAGGAGATCGTCGGCTGCCGCGTCCTCCCGTTGCTGCTCGCCGACGAGCGCTTCTACCACCTGGACACCGCGCTGTGCCCGCTTTCGAGCGGCCACGTGCTGGCGTACATGGACGCGTTCTCGCCGCACGCGCAGACGATGCTGCGGCGGGCGGTCGAGCCCGGGTACCTGATCGAGGTCTCGGTCGACGACGCACTGCGCTTCGCGTGCAACGCTGTCGAGATCGAGGACGGGCTGGTGATGCACGATTGCTCGCGGCGTCTTCGCGAGCGCCTCAACGCGATCGGCTACCGCGTCTTCTGCACCGAGCTCGACGAGTTCATCAAGGCCGGCGGAAGTGCCAAGTCGCTGACGCTACGGCTCGACGACGGCCCGGCCGCCGCGATCACCGCCGCGACCGCGTAGGCGACCAGCAGTCCCGTTCAGCGACGGTCTGACGTAGCGCGCGCTTCCGCCGCGGCCCAGGCATCGGGGTCGTCGACGTCGGTGACGTATGCGTCGTCATCCTCGCCGAGCGCGGCGACCGACAGCGCCGGGTCGCGCCTGACGAGCAGCGGCGGATCGGCTGCGTGCAGGGCCGTGATGCGGCTGCGCGCCTTCGGCGACCAGACGACGGGATGGCCCGGCGTTCCGCCGACGACGGGCCAGGCAAGGTCGACGTCGTCGGGGACGCGGGCGACGAATGCACAAACGTGTTCGGCGTCGAGGAACGGCAGATCGCACGCCAGCACCGCAACGTGCACGTCGCGCGGGATCGCGGCGTGCGCGAGCGCGAGCGTCTCGCTCGGGCCGGCGGTCGGGTTCGTCACGACGACGCGTACCCCGCGCAGGTCTGAGATCACGTCGGCGACCTGCGGCGTTGCGACGAACACCGGCTCGAGTGCGGCGAGCCCACGCGCGACGCGCCGCGCGAGCGGCTCTCCGGCGAAGAGCGCCGTCAGCTTGTCGAACCCCATGCGCTGCGAACGGCCGCCAGCCAGGACAACCGTCCGCACGCGTTCGATCTCCAAAGGTTAGACCGCTGCCTGCGCGGCGAGCAACTTCTCCGGCACGATCGGCAGATCGCGCACGCGCACGCCGCTCGCGTGGTAGACGGCGTTGGCGATCGCCGCGGCGACGCCGGTGATCCCGATCTCGCCGATCCCGCGGACGCCGAGCGGGTTGAACGCGAGATCGGGCTCCTCGACGAACAGCACGTCGATCGCCGCAATGTCGGCGTTGACCGGAACGTGGTAGTCGGCAAAGTTGTTCGTCACTACCGCGCCGGCGCGTGGATCGCGCACCGTCTCCTCCATCAGCGCCATCCCGATCCCCCACACGATCCCGCCGATCATCTGCGAGCGGGCGGTCTTCGCGTTGAGGATCCGGCCGCAGTCGAAAACGCCGAGCGCACGCGAGACGCGCAGGCGCGCCAGTTCTTCGTCATAGCGCACCTCGACGAATTGCGCGCCGAACGAATGGAACGAAAGCCGCTCGCCTTCGTCGCCGGGCGCCGCGCTGCCGAGCGCTTCGATCGCCCCGCTCCCGCCGAGGCGGACGATCTCCGCATACGCGATCGCCCGCAACGGGTCGCTCTTCGAGCGCAGCACGCCGTCGTGCGCTTCGAGCTCGTCCTCGCCCAGGCCGTGCAGCGGCGAGCCGCCGGCGGAGGTCGCGATCGCGATCGCCTCGCGGTACGCGCGCCGCGCAGCGTCCTGCACCGCGGGTCCGACGCTGGCAGAGCTCATCGAGCCGCCTGCGACCGGCGCGATCGGGAACGACGAGTCGCCGATACGCACGCGGATCGCGCGCGGGTCGACGCCGAGCTCGTCGGCGGCGATCTGCGCCAAGATCGTGTACATCCCGGTGCCGAGATCATGCGTTGCGCT
>CALEOJ010000001.1 GCA_937910425.1 uncultured candidate division WPS-2 bacterium | reverse complement strand
CCTGCCGCCGCGTTCGCACGAGCCGCGGGTGGGCGCTGAAATTCTGCGGACCATCAGGCTAAATGGGAAGTAGGTGCGCTGGGCGTAAAAGCAGGACCCTCACCGACTAAAGTCGGTTCGGGATGACAAGGAGATTTATAACGGCGCACCTGAAGGTGCGCCCCTTCAAAACTGCTTTCCTTTAGTACGCCTCGTCCAGCAGCTCCACCACATGCGCCACGCGGGTGTTCATTCCCTTGCGTTTGGCTCCGGTGCTGAGCTGTAGCGCCGCCGCGCTCGCAATCGCCGCCGACCTGCTGCTGCGCGGTGCGGAACGCGCGGTGCGCACGTGACGCAGCTCTTCGGCTACGGCACGTTCCGCAAGACGGCGTGGCGCAACGCGATCCTCGGCGCGGAGTACCCGGCGCAGCCCGCGACGCTGCGCGGCTATCGCCGGATCGCGACGGGATCGGGGTATCTGTCGCTGCGCGAGTCGCTCTTCGACGTCGCGTTGATCGAGGGCGTGCTGGTCGAGCTCGACGAGGTCGGCTGGCGAATCGCGGACGCGTGGGAGGAAGTCCCGAAATACCAGCGCGTCGAGATCGTCGTGAACACGATGCACGGCCCGCTCGCGGCGCTCACGTACATCTGCACGGAGAGCGCCGGACCGCCGGTCGACGGTGATGCGCCGGCGCTGCTCACCGACGCCGAGGTCGAATCGTCGATCGAGATCTTCTCCGCGCAGATGCGTCTCATCAGACAACGAGGAGCAGGCTAAGGGCGTAGCGGCCGGCGGTGTCGGTGTACGTCTTCTTTTCAGCGAAGCCGCAGCTGTTGGCGAGCGCGACGATCTCCTCACGCGTGAACTTGTACGAGGACTCGGTGTGGATCGCGTCGCCGGCGACGAAGTCGACGATCAGATCGGCGGCCGGAATCCGCACGCGCTGCTGCCGCTCGCTGACCAGGAACGACTCGACCGCGCCGCGCGCCTCGTTCCACCGGGCCTGGAATCGGAACGCGCCGAGGTCGAAGTCTCCGCCCAGCTCGCGGTTGATCCGCGCCAGCAGGTTCTTGTTGAACGCCGCGGTCACGCCGGTCGGATCGTCGTAGGCGAGTTCGAGGATCGACGGATCTTTCTTGAGGTCGTATCCGATCAGCAGTCCGTCACCCGGATGTCGCGCCGCCGCGAGCAACTGCAAGAGTTCGCGGGCGTCGGCCGGCTCGAAGTTTCCGATGTTCGAGCCCAGGAAGAGCGCCAGCACGCGCCCGTTCGTTTTCAGCGCCTTCTCGCGCAGCAGCGGGAAGTAGTCGCCGGCGTACGCGACGATCCGCAGGCGCTCGTAGGCGCCGGCGAGCGCCAGCGACGACTCGGTCACGGCCTCAGCCGAGATGTCGATCGGGTGATAGGTGAGCCTGGGCTGACGTTCGAGGATCGCGTCGATCAGGATGCGCGTCTTGATCGCGCTCCCGCTCCCCAGCTCGATGAGCTCGAGCGGCCTGTCGAGCGAGCCCGCGATCTCGCGGCCATACGTCGCCAGCAGATCGCGTTCGACGCGGGTGAGGTAGTATTCGGGGAGCCTGGTGATCGCCTCGAACAGCGCCGAGCCCAGATCGTCGTAGAAGTACTTCGGCGAGAGGCTCAGCGGCCGGGTGCCCAGGCCCGCCCGGACGTCCTCGGCAAACGTCGCGACGCGCGCGGGATGCGGGTCGCGGTGGAGGACGAACCGCTCGGAAAACCCCGAGGTCGCCGCAGTCATCGTGCGACGCCTAACCCGTAGGCGGTGGCTCGGTTTGCGCTCTGTGGGAAGGCCATAGGCCCCCTCAATCGCCCCATCGGCAAGCCCTATACCCCGTCCGGAGTCAGGTTCTCGGGCGATGGGTCCGGGACCGCCGCAGCGAAGGCGCCTCGCCCGGCGACCGCATCCGCACGCGCCTGAACGCAGCCGGGAAGAGCGCCGACGTGCAGATCTATCCGACCGTCGGCCACTCGTTCTTCCGTCAGGATCTCGGTACTGTCGCCACCCGGGAAATCGCCGATGCCTGGGACCGCGTCGTGTCGTTTCTGAAAAGGTCGTTCGCGTAGCGCGACGCCCGCTAGCGTCCGATGATGCGCGACCAGCGGTCGCGCACGTCGACGATGTACTCGCGCGTCTCGCGGTACGGCGGGACGCCGTGATAGGCTGAGACCGTTCCGGGACCCGCGTTGTACGCCGCGAGCGCGAGCGCGTACGGATCGTCGTCGGTGCGCGCGCGGTAGTCGTCGACGTACGCGGCAAGCAGGCGCGCGGCGCCGGCGATCGCCGAGGGCGGCTCCCACGGATCGACGCCGTACTCGATCGCGGTCGGCACCGTGAACTGCGCGATGCCGACTGCGCCGGCCGACGAGACCGCGAACGGATCGAAAGCCGACTCTTGGAGCAGCGTCGCCGCGAGGAACTGCGGCGGAAGACCGCGTGCGTGAGCCGCTTCGATCGTATCGGTCGCGAGCAGCAAGGCGTCAACCGCGCCGATGCGCGGGTTCGTGCGCATGACCTCGCGAGCGACCTTCATCGCGAGGGGCGCCGTGCGCCCGCTGTCCATGCAGAGGCGAAGGCCGCGCATGACGCCGACCGGCGGGGGCATATGCCATGAAAGGGCGGCATCCCGCAGCCCGTCGATCCGGATCCCCGAGACGGTCAGGACCGCTGCCACTAATACGGCCGCGAGAGGGTTTCCAGGAGTCGGAACCAATCCGCCGTTAGCCCTCAATCACTCTTCAAGGATCAGCGTGAACACGATCTCGTTTGGCTCGCCGGTGTTCTCCGCGTTGGCGGCGACGTTCATCGTCCTGCTGGTCGGAGATTTCGCCTCGACGTTCCTCTATCACGTGCCGCAGCACGCATGGGGAAAGCTCCATCTTCGCACCCATCACGATAAGCGCCGCTCGTACTGGGACCACGCCGTGCTCTCGCGCGATCCCCAGGTCCTGCTCGACGGCTTGCTCGGCGCGTTGCCCTACATCGCGCTGGCGGTCCTCTGCTCGAGGATCTCCATCTACGGAGCGGTCGCCGGCCTGCTCCTCGGCCAGCTCCACGTCTGGTGGCGCCACACGACGGAGCTGGGCTGGCGGACCCCCGCGTGGTTCGTCCGGGTTGCTCGGGGGATCGGGCTGGTGCTCCCCGAGGACCATGACGGTCATCACCGGAACCCCGAGATAGAGTTCGGCGACATCTTCCGCTTCTACGACGCCCCGGCCCGCGCGACGATCGCGTTCTGCCGGAGCCTCGACCCGAAGCGCAGAGCCGCCGCCCTTCGCCGCGCCGCCGTCGCCCGCCGCCGAGAGGCTGCCGCGTCGATGAAGCGGCGCAAGATGGTAAAGCAGACCAGCTGAGGTGGGATGACCAAACGCGTCCTCTTTTTGATCTCCGATACGGGCGGCGGACACCGTGCCGGCGCGCAAGCCGTCGGCGCCGCGCTCGACGAGATCGACGGAGCGACGCGTTTCGAGTGGCGGATCGACGACATCGCCACCCACTGCACGTTTCCGCTTTCCAAACTGGGGCCGGCGTATAGCGCGGCCCTTCGCTATGCTCCGCCGATCTACGGCGCCCTGTACTACGCAACGAACGGGCGACGCCGCTACAAGACGATCGTGCGCTTCTGCGAGCCGCTCTACCGCGAGCGGCTGCGGGACGTGTTCACCCAGTATCAGCCCGACGTGATCGTCTCGGTCCACCCGCTGCTGAACCACGCCGCGCTGCGAGCGCGCGCCGACGCCGGGATGCAGCACGTCCCGATCGTCACGGTGATCACCGATCTCGGACGGGTGCACGAGGGCTGGCTCCTCCCCGAGGCCGACCTGACCGTCGTCCCGGCCCGCGAGGTCTACCAGCGAGCGATCGAGCGCGGCGTTCCGCCGGAGCGGCTGCGCCTGCTCGGCCATCCGATCCACCCGCGCTTTGAGGACGTCTCGGGTTCGAAAGCCGAGTACCGCAAGAAGCTGGGCCTGCCCGAGAAGGCGACGATCGCGTTGCTGATGGCCGGCGGCGAGGGCGGCGGAAAACTGCTCCCGACGACGCTCGGCCTCGCAAAAGCCGGCCTGGACTTCCACCTCGTTGTCGTGACCGGCCGCAACGCCGCGCTCAAGGCGAAGCTCGAGGAGCTCGCACCCTCGCTCCCGACCCCGATGACGGTGCTGGGCTTCCGGCACGACGTCCCGGAGCTGATGCGCGCCGCCGACCTGCTGGTCACCAAGGCCGGGCCCGGCACGATCGCCGAAGCTTCGGTCGCCGAAGTGCCGGTCGTGGTCTACGACTACGTCCCCGGCCAAGAGCGCGGCAACCTCGATTACGTGCGGACCAACGGGATCGGCGTCGTCGCGTTGAGCACCGCGGAGGTCGTCTCGTCCGTCCGCCGGATCGTGCACAACCAGGAGCGCCTGGCGACGATGCGCTCGCAGCAAACAGCGATCGCGCCGCGCGGCTCGTCGCGCCGGATCGCCGAGCTGATCGCCGAGATTGCAAAGACAGGCCGGCGCCCGACCATCCCCGCCGCCGGATAGCGCTGCCATGCCTCCGACGCTGACCATCGACGTCCCGACGGAGGTTGCCGCCGAGGTCGTCGCGACCCGGCGGGACTTGCACCAGCACCCGGAGCTGGGCTTCGAGGAACACCGCACCTCTGCGCTCGTCGCCGACCGGCTGCGCGCGCTCGGCTTCGACGTCCACACCGGGATCGGCAAGACGGGCGTCGTCGGGGTCGTGACGGGCACGCGCCCCGGCAAGACGATCATGCTCCGGGCCGACATGGACGCGCTCCCGATCGACGAGGAGAACGAGGTCCCGTATCGCTCGCAGGCGGCGGTGCACATGCACGCGTGCGGGCACGACGGTCACGTCGCGATGCTGCTCGGCGCTGCGCGGGTCGTGATGAGCCGTCGCGACGAGATCGCCGGCACCGTGTGTTTTCTGTTCCAGCCCGCTGAAGAAGGCAAAGGCGGGGCGAAGGCGATGGTCGAGGACGGCGTTCTCGAGCGCTTCGGTATCGAACGGGCCTACGGTCTGCACCTGGCGTCCGCGCATCCCACCGGGCAAGTCGGTTTTCGCGAAGGCGCGTTCTACGCATCGAGCGACTCGATCGAGATCACGATCGAAGGGAAGGGCGGTCACGGGGCCTCGCCCCACTTGTCGGTCGATCCGATCTACGTCGCGGCCCAGTTCGTCGTCGCGGTCCAGCAGGTCGTCTCGCGGCAGGTCGATCCGATCGAACCGGCCGTCGTGACGATCGGCGCGATCCACGGCGGCACGACGCACAACGTGATCCCGAGCCGCGTGCAGCTGCTCGGAACCGTGCGCGCGTTCGACGCCGGCGTGCGCGGGAAGATGGCCGAGCGGATCGAGCGCGTGCTGCGCGGCGTGTGCGAAAGCTCGGGCGCGAACTACCGGTTCGAGTACCTCTGGCGCTACCCAGTCACCTCGAACGACGTCGAGCAGACGCGCTACGCGCGCGCACTCGCGGAGCGCGTCGCCGGCGGCGAACGCGTCGCGGACGTTCCGAAGCTCATGGGCGCCGAGGACTTCTCGTTCTTCGCCGAGCGCATCCCGGCGTGTTTCTTCACCATCGGCAGCAACGGCGGCCCGAACAGCGCCTGGCCCCACCATCACGCGCGCTTCGACATCGACGAGTCGGCGCTGCAGACCGGCGTGCGCATGATGACCGCGCTCGCGCTCGACGCACCGCAGCACGCCCCGTGAACGTTCGCGCCGCGGGCGCGGACGATTTGGGGGCGATCGACGAGTTCGTCCCGGCGTTCTTGCAGCCGCCCTACAAACGCGGCCGATTTCTGCGCGCGCTGCGCGACGGCGAGGTGGTCGTCGCACTCGACGGGAGCTCCGTCGCCGGCTTCATGTGGCTGAACCTTTTCTTCGGCCATACCTTTGTGAACGCGCTGGCCGTCGCACCGCGGCACCGCAGGCGCGGACACGCCGGCACGCTGCTCGCCCACGCCGAGCGCAACGCATTGACGGATCGTGTCTTCACCTCGACCAACGCGTCGAACGCGGCGATGCACGCCGTGCTGAAACGGTACGGATGGAGGCGCTGCGGAGAAGTTGACGATCTCGATCCGGGCGATCCTGAGGTCGTGTACGTGAAGTATCCGAGCTGATGCGTCCCCCGCCCTCAGGCGAACACCCCAGGGACGCTGCACCTAAATCGCCCGGCGGCGTTCCATCAGTTCGGCTGGGGGTCGCGGGTAGCGTTCGGTCAGGATCTCCCGGAGCGTCGTCTCGCAGCCGCACGTACGGGCGGGGGTGCCGCGGCCCAGCAAAAGGGCCCGGCAGCCTTCGCGATGGTGGAGTGAGGCCCGGTGTCCGCAGTCGTCGCAGATCGGCGGCAACAGGGCCGGGATGTCGCGGTCATTCACGCGATCAGTCTGGCGGTCGCGGATTTCGCTGCGCTTACGACCACTTACGAAGCTCTTACGGGCTCAGGCGGGGACCGTCGCCGGAAGCTGCGCGACCAGGCCGCCGCGCATCGCCGCGGTGGCGGCCCCGACCGCACCGGCGTCGTTGCCGAGCGTCGCGCGAACGATCCGCGTCGTCCCGCGCGGGATCATCGTCGTACGCACCTCCACCAGCGGCTTGACGCGGTCGAGCAGGAAGTCGCCGGCGCTCGAGACTCCGCCGCCGAGCGCGATCACCTCGGGGTTCACGAACGCGATCACGTTGGCGAGACCGAGCGCGAGATCGTCGCAGAACGCGCTCCACGCCGCAAGTGCGTGAGCATCACCGGCCTGGGCGGCCTTCCGGATGCGCTTCGAGCCGAGCCGGTCGCGCCAGGTCCGGCCCTCCTCGACGTCCTTGTCCTTGTCTTTGGCGGCCGGCGGGTCGAGCAGCATGCTGCGCGGGAACGAGGGCGCGACGCGAAATGCGTGCCGGAGCAGACCCGTCCCCGAGGCCTGGGCCTCGAAGCAGCCCACCTTGCCGCACCCGCAGATGAAGCCGCCGTCGGGGCGGATCTGGTGGTGGCCGATCTCGCCGGCGCCCATTT